>JASGGM010000086.1:0-9215 GCA_047605045.1 Acinetobacter sp.
AGTACAAAAATAGTTTTTGCACCGACTGAAGAAAAAGTTGGATAGACTTGAGCAAATCCAACCACTTTTTGCGCTACGGTGGCAGTGAAAATATAAGATTGCTTATTTTTGAAACGCGCTGTGAGAAACTGATCAGCTCTTTCAAGATCATCGGCTTGCCCATAGAATATACGGTATTGATTAAATAGATGTGCAACAGCTTTGAGTACATCATGCTCAGCAAGCGCAATGTGGACTGTATTCTTTTGACTAACCATTAAAATTCTCCATGCTCCATATAAAATAAATTACGCTTTGATTTTTATAATTTGAGATAAAAAAGCTGCAATAATCACGATTAAAATACCGACTAGACTGATGCCATCAATATGTTCATTTAATAAAATTACGGAGAGTAGAACGCCGAACACGGGTTCTAATGCTAAAAAAATACCACTTCTATTGGCTGAAAATCTGTTTAAGCCAATATTCCATAATTTTGCTGCTAAGAAACTACAGCCTATGCCCAAATATAGAACAGAGATAAAACTTGATACGGTTATATGACTCATATTTAAGTCGGAGAAAGATAAGGTAAAGGGTAAACATAAAATGCTACCCAAACAAATGGTGATACATGTGAACATATGACCATCCACATGCTTGAGCATCTTTTTTGAAAGTAGTACCCAAGTTGCGACAACAATCGTTGCAAGTAAAACCAACGAACATCCTAAAACACTGATGTCTGAATTATTTTGTGATGACCCTACCACCATACCGACCCCTAAGAAAGCAACGGTGGCGAGTATCCAATCATATTGGGTTGTATGCTTTTTTACAAAAATATAGCCCAATAGCACAATCATCAAGGGTTCTATACCAATCATTGTTGTCGCGCTGGATGCTGATGTGTATTTTAATCCCAGAAATTGCAATAAAAATGTTGCAGGATAAATTAGGAAAGACAGTAATATAAAACGCCATCTGTTGTGATGAAATACCTGTACCATTTGCCTAATATTTTTAAACGAGAGGGCAAGGATGAATATCGATGCAACCATCATTCTTAGCTGTACGAGTAAAAAAGGGTCCAAAGATTGATAGGCAAATTTACCTGCGATGAATGATGTTCCCCATAAAAAAGAGGCGAGGGTTAAGTAAATCATGCCGATTCCTGTGTTCTTGCATTTTGGTTTCGAATACGGTTCATCATTCTTTCTACTCTAAACGTATTTCAAGATAGGTTGGTTTGCATATGGGAAATCGCGATTCAGCTCAATCACGTCAAATTCCATTGAGTGAAAAATTAGAACAAAACCAATTTGTGTCAGATTCACTGACAAGAACGATGCTAAAGATGCGTACATGTAAAGTAAAATGCTAAAATGAATGTACCTTATTCATTTCTGATATGGCTATGTTGACTTTTAGACAGCTCACAATTTTTGAAACCATTATGAATTGTGGAAGTGTTTCTGGTGCTGCGGAAATTCTTTTTACATCGCAACCGACCATTAGTCGTGAACTTGCCAGAATTGAATATCAGTTGGGTTTTCAATTGTTTGAGCGAATAAAAGGGCGTTTAAAGCCAACGCAGGAAGCACTCATACTCTTTAAAGAACTGAAAGATGCACGGGTCGGCTTAAGTCGTATTCACAAATTAATTTCAGACTTGAAGCAAAAAGAAGTGGGTGAGATTTCTGTTTGTTGTTTGCCATTTCTAACGAATAGCTTTATGGCCAATGTCATTAAAAGATTTCATTCCAATAACCACCATGTCAGTTTTTCGATTGTGCCATTGGAATCACCCTATATAGAATCTGATCTATCATCTCAAATTTATAATCTGGGTTTGACAGAAATGAACCATGCGCCAGCAGGTACAATTTCTGTGCAGCGGTATGAATTACAAGAAGTTTGTGTTGTACCTAAACATCATCGACTGGCTCAGCTTCACTGTATTACCCCCCAAGATTTGGAAAATGAAAGTTTTATCAGTCTTGCTCCTACTGACCCATATCGTCATCAAATAGACCGAATTTTTGCTGAGCATGGTGTGAACAGAAAATTATTAATCGAAACGAGTAATGCCTCATCGGCATGTGCTTTCGTGAACAAGGGTTTAGGAATCTCGATTCTTAATCCGATTACGGCGTTGGAAGCTTATCATCACGGTGATGAGATCAAAATTAAAAAGTTTAGTGTCCCAATTTTGTTCAATATCTCTGTCATTCAACCCGTTTATCGACCCAAGACCTCATTAATTGAGCCATTTTTACATGCCATTGAAGATGAGTTCAAACAGTTGGTACAAGAGTTGGCAATGTTGATGGCCAGTGACTAAAAAAGAATATGATTTAGAGTGGCCACCATGCGTAGTAGTTTTAAATCTTTATTTTATTTGTTCGATAGGTATATTCCGATCATAATGAATGTTCCACCAAATAATGTAGGAATGGAAAGATGTTCATCTAATAAGACAACACCACATAAAATTGCAGTGAAAGGATTTAAAGCAATGAAGACACCAGAGCGGGTTGCGCCAATCTTTTGAATACCATCATAATACCAAATATAAGCGAGTGCAGAACCAATCGCACCGAGATAAAACAATCCGATGTAATTCTCTATCGTTAATAGAGATATGATTTTAAAACTGAGTTGATGATTAATTAGTGCTGAAATAAATAATAGTATGGTACCTACATATATTGAATATGTTACGGTATGGATTGCCCCAATTTCTTTGACGATGCTTCTGCAAAAAACACTATAGATGACCCAACTCAATACACAACCAAAAATAAGGCTATTTCCAATCCAATCATCTAAATTAAAGAAAGCTTGTGAAGAGGATTGGCGAAAGAGAATAACAGTACTGGCACCACATATACACAGGACGATACCAAAGAATTTAGAGGTGGAAACTTTTTCCTTGTAAAATAAATAACAAAAAATAGCCATAACGGCTGGGTTTGTCGCAACAATGAGAGAAGCTGTAGCGGCATTGGTAAAATGTAGACCATAAAAAAAGAATATATTGTAGCTATAGATACCGAAAAAACCTAAGATGAGGATTTTAAAGAATTGAGCAAATGATATCTTTTTAAATCCATCATGAAAAAAAATAAGAAAAATGGTTAGAATAATACTTGCGATAATAAATCTTAAACTTGCCGAAAAAAGAGGAGGAAGGTCTGTTGAAATATATCGGCCTGCGACAAAAGTACCTCCCCAAATCATTGAAACAATAGCAAGCTTTATATAGATTAAAGTGGCATTATTAGATTGGTCAATTATTTTTATCATATTGTATTACTCATTAAATAATATTTTTCTCTCAAATAATATGTTGCATTGTCAAAGATAATACTTTTCTTCGATAAGAAAGGGTTGATTGGTCGCAGCAAATGCAAGAACCACATGTATTTTATGAAAATAAGAAGCGGATAATAAGTTTCCATAATCAACCCATTGATATATAAATAAAAACAAGTTTAAAGTTTGTCAAAAGAACTGCTTTCTTATGACATTTAGCTATATACTGATACAAATACCCGTTCATATGGAAATAAGGGTTTGCTCATGGGGATGAAATGACTTTAACTCAGCTTGAAATTTTTGCAGTCGTTGCACAACGTCAAGGATTTACCACTGCAGCAGCTCAGCTTAATATCTCCCAATCAGCCGTATCTCATGCTGTTCGTGCATTAGAGAATGAATTGGGCGTAATGCTATTCCATCGTCATCAGGGAATGATCGAGTTAACAGATATTGGAAAGCGATTATTGCAAAGGGCGCAAACAATTTTAGGTGTGGCTGAAACGATGCAGCAGGAAGCAGCTGACGTACGTGGTATGAAACAAGGCACATTAAGAATAGGTTCATTTGGACCTACCTCATCTATTCAATTGTTACCTAAAATCTTGAATGAATATCATAAAAAATATCCTTTAATTGCCGTTCATGTTCATGAAGGTCCAGATCAACAAGTGGTGCAATGGATTATGGATCGTCGGATTGATGTTGGTTTTGTCACGCTTCCTGAAGAGCAATTTGACACGTATTTAATTTTGGAAGATCAGATGGTCGTTTTACTTCCAGTTGGACATCCCTTAATCGCAAAAGAACAGATACAGTTGAAAGATTTATGTAAGGATCATTTTGTATTAACAGAAGCGGGTTCTGGTGAACTTGTGACAAGATTATTTGTTGCAGCTAAATTGCAACCCAATATACGTTATAGAACTTCTCAATTAATGAGTACTTTAGCTACCGTTTCAAGAGGAGATGCAATATCTATTGTGGCAGAATCTTCTTTACCTGAAATATCTTCATTTCCATATGTAAAAAAAGCCTTATTTCCTCAAGTTAAACGACAAGTTGCATTAGCGGTATGTGATGAGAGACAGTCATCACCTGCAACTTTGGCATTTATTGAATTGGCAAAGAGCATAACAAATGAAATAGATATTTGAGTTTATCTTTAAATGTGCGTGAGTATTTAAGACGTGAGTTCGTTTTTAAATCTTAAACAAGGCGATTTTGATTTATAAAAATCGCTTTTTTATTATTTTTTAGTGAATGTGATGTATTTAAAATAATAAAATCATTGTCTTTAAAAAGAATTTTTAATGTATTTGATTTGTCGTTAATTTTTTAAAAAACATTTTAAAACAACTGGTTGTGTTTTTGAGAATTTTTGATAATGAGGCTATTAAAATAAATGATTAGAAATTAATTTATTTTCAATTACTTTGCTTTATATAGGAAAGTATCAAATCAAAAAATGATCAATATGGAGGTAATGTCAAAATGTATAATTTTTCCTTAAAAGTTGCAAAAATATTTCGTCCCGTGCTTAATCAAAATTGGTTAATAAGTCTTGCTTATTGGGGGCTATGTGCCGCGTATCTACAAGGAGGCCTAAACAAATTATTTGACTTCTCTGCAGCTATTGCCGAGATGACACATTTTGGATTGGCACCAGCACCATTCTTTGCCGTGATTGTTATTATTTTAGAATTGGGCGCATCGATTTTAATTATTTTTGGTGTTTTGCGTTGGTTGGGTGCGTTGGCATTGGCTGGATTTACATTTATGGCTACTTTTATTGCATTACGTTTTTGGGAAATGCCAGTGGGTCCAGAACGTTTTGCAGCAGCCAATTCTTTTTTTGAGCATTTGGGTCTGGTTGGCGGTTTTTTGCTTGTAATATGGTATGACTTAAAATCGAAATTGGACAATTCAACACACGATAATAAATAAGCATGATGATAAAAATGCCGTATTTGATTCATACGGCATCAAAAAAATATTAACGTAGTTCAATTGAACCATTGGCAGAAACGGAAATCTTCGATTCACCCGCAGACACTTCCTGAGTTGGTGCTGAATCACTGATTGGCGCAGATGCTTTCATTAGGTTAGCCCTTAAATAAGGCTGTGGACGATTAGTACTGGTATTCAAGTTAAGATTAATTAATTGATAGCTGCTCTTATTCCATGCTTGACTGAGTAGTTGGGCACGTTGCTGAAAAGATTTTGACGCTTCGACAATCAATTCATTTTCAACTTTTTTTCTTAGCTTTTCAGAGACACTAAAGTTAACAGAATCGGTTTGAAAGCTATTTTGTAGCTGACTCATCAGCTGGCTGGTTGCTTTAAAGTCGGTACTGATTAATTGAATTTCGGCATGTGCGCGCCATTCTTTAAGCTTGTTTTTGTCATCATAAATGGGCTGAGTATTTTGCGTGCCTGTCGTTACTTTCACTTGAGGATACTGACGCGAGATAGCAAATGCCTGATTCAAGGCTTGTGTGACCTGACTTGCCAATTCGGAAGGATTACGGTTGTTTTTTTCTATATATAGAATCGCCTGCATTTGATCGTTGGATACTTCGCGGGTTGCATCGGCTTGAAGGTTAATCAGATTGTTCGGTGGTGGATTGTCTTGTGCAAAAGTCGTCGAGGCAATGAAACTACTGGCACTGGCAATGATCAAGCCATAACTCAAAAATTTAGACATAATTTTTCCTTAAATTCTTTTAAACATTTCATTTTTACGGATGTCGCAAAATTTAGCGCTGCTCTAAAAATACATCATCACTGTTCATTTAAGATATTTTAAAACTAATCATGATGTCCGTCATGATAGGCGCTTCTTGTATTTTGTCGCGACTTTGTAATGAATTGATGGAATTCAATCGGTTTTATAATGGAAACCTGCAAATATTTGTGAGAAAATTTTTTATAAATAATTTATAAAATTCAATGTATTAAATGGGTGTAGACTTATGTAATTTTTTTTGAATATTCTTTAATTTGTCATCAAGTATGCGCATAATAGTAAAAATTCGGCAGATAACATTTTTGTTCATCGTATTTAGGTTAAATAAAGAGTGAAAAGGTCTTTATTTTTATAGAAAAAAGGGTATCATCACCCGCCTAGTATTAGATACGATGATTGTCTAGCTAGAATCCTACAAGCACCGAGTCAAAAGACCGCAAGTCACCCGACTTATTTCTTTCAACCCATATCAGAGATGGTAATTCGATATGAGCGTTTCTTCTGTAAATTCTGCCACCCAGTCTACTAACGAATATTATTTGACTCGCCAAAGTCAGATGGAATCGAATGTTCGTAGTTATCCACGTAAATTGCCGTTAGCAATAGCGAAAGCACAAGGGTGCTGGGTTACTGATGTTGAAGGTACTCAGTACCTTGATTGTTTAGCTGGTGCAGGAACATTGGCTTTGGGCCATAACCATCCTGCGGTTATTCAAAGTATTCAGGATACACTTGCTAGTGGTTTGCCTTTGCATACACTGGATCTGACAACACCTTTAAAAGATGCTTTTACTGAAGCTTTATTAGAAAAGTTGCCAGGCGGTAAGGAAGCATACTGTTTACAATTTACAGGTCCTGCTGGTGCTGATGCGACTGAAGCTGCGATTAAACTTGCTAAAACGTATACTGGCCGTAGTTCCGTGATCAGTTTTTCAGGCGGCTATCATGGTATGACACATGGTTCTTTGGCCATGACTGGTAATTTAAGTGCTAAAAATGCTGTCAATAATTTAATGCCTGGCGTTCAGTTTATGCCATATCCGCATGAGTACCGTTGCCCATTGGGTCTTGGTGGTGAAGCGGGCGTAGATGCTTTAACATATTATTTTGAACAATTTATTGAAGATGTAGAAAGCGGTGTTACCAAACCTGCGGCTGTCATCCTTGAAGCAATACAGGGTGAAGGTGGTGTTGTTGTCGCACCAACCAAATGGTTGAAAAAAATCCGTGAAGTGACAGAAAAACACAACATTGTGTTAATTCTAGATGAAGTTCAAGCAGGCTTTGCACGTTCAGGTAAAATGTTTGCCTTTGAACATGCGGGTATTGAACCCGATGTTGTCGTGATGTCTAAAGCAGTTGGTGGTGGTTTACCACTTGCTGTACTGGGTATTAAGCGTAAATTTGACGCGTGGCAACCTGCTGGTCATACAGGTACTTTCCGTGGTAACCAATTGGCCATGGGTACAGGCTTAGTCGTTTTAAAAACGATTGCTGAACAAAATCTTGCTGAAAATGCACAAGTTCAAGGTGATTTTCTTCAAGCTGAAATTAAAAAACTTGCTGAAGAATTCCCATGTATTGGTCATGTGCGTGGTCGTGGTTTAATGATTGGTATCGAAATCGTCGATGAGCGTCAAGCTGCTAACCATATTGGTGCATTCCCAGCCGATTCTCAATTGGCTGCTGCAATCCAAACAGCATGTTTCAATCATCAATTGTTGCTTGAAAAGGGTGGACGTAACGGTACCGTAATTCGTTTGCTATGCCCACTTATTATCACGCGTGAAGAAAGTATTGAAGTTATTGCTCGCTTTAAGAAAGCAATTGCTGAAGCGCTTGTTGCTGTGCGAGGTGCTTAATGGTCGATTTTGCAGAACACCGTAAAGCGTTACTCTGCAATGATGCACAATCTATTGCTGACTATGAGTCAGCAATGGGCGAAGCGGTACAAGCCGTCTCTGCATGGTTGCAAAATGATAAAATGTACACGGGCGGCAGTATTAAAGAATTGCGATCAGCAATTTCATTTAATGCTTCAAAAGATGGTCTAGGTGTACAGCAATCACTTCAGCGCATGATTGAGCTTTTTTTAAACAAAAGTTTAAAAGTTCATCATCCACACTCTTTAGCACATTTGCACTGCCCAACAATGGTTGTCAGCCAAATTGCTGAAGTGTTGATTAATGCAACCAACCAATCGATGGATTCATGGGATCAAAGCCCTGCGGGTTCATTAATGGAAGTCCAGCTAATTGATTGGTTACGTCAAAAAGTGGGCTATGGTGCAGGACAAGCTGGGGTATTTACCTCAGGTGGTACTCAATCGAATTTGATGGGTGTTTTGCTGGCGCGTGATTGGTGTATTGCAAAACATTGGAAAAATGAAGACGGTCAGGAATGGTCTGTTCAGCATGATGGTTTACCAGCAGAGGCTTTGAAAAAAGTCAAAGTCATCTGTTCTGAAAATGCACATTTTTCTGTTCAGAAAAACCTTGCCATGATGGGTATGGGTTTCCAGTCTGTTGTGACTGTGCCAGTCAATGACAAAGCACAAATGGATGTCGATGCCTTAGAAAAAACTTTGGCACATCTACAAGCAGAAGGCAAAATTGTTGCATGTGTTGTGGCAACTGCGGGTACAACGGATGCCGGTGCGATTGATCCACTCAAACGTATTCGTGAGCTGACCAACACCTATGGTGCTTGGATGCATGTCGATGCAGCATGGGGTGGTGCGTTAATTCTTTCGAATGATTTCCGTCATTGGTTAGATGGTCTGCAATTGTCTGATTCTGTGACATTGGATTTCCATAAGCATTATTTCCAAACCATTAGCTGTGGTGCATTCTTGTTAAAAGATGAAGCGAACTATCGCTTTATGCATTATGAAGCAGAATATTTGAACTCTGCTTATGATGAAGAGCATGGTGTTCCAAACTTGGTGTCTAAATCATTGCAAACGACCCGTCGTTTCGATGCATTAAAATTGTGGATGACCATTGAAGCATTGGGTGAAGAACTTTACGGTTCGATGATTGATCATGGCATTAAGTTGTCTCAAGAAGTTGCAGCTTACATTCGTGAGCGCGATGGTCTTGAGTTGTTGCTTGATCCACAATTTGCATCGGTATTGTTCCGTGTCGTACCTGCTGGTTATCCA
>JASGGM010000087.1:0-9136 GCA_047605045.1 Acinetobacter sp.
GGGATATTCTATTGTTATTTTCGAAAAATCTAATGATTTAAGCTATTAAATCTGGCCTAAAATGTCTTCTTATATTGTTTATATGAATCGTATCTTGCATAAAAAATCTTAGTTTTTATATTAACATTTTGATTTATTTTAAAAAATAATTAAATTTTTCTTTGAGTATGCGTCAATTGTTCTTTCGTCTAACAACTATAAAGTAAACAGAAGAATGAAAATAAATATGAGGTAGACAATGGAAAGTCTCAAATGGAGCAAAAACAATGATTGAGAAAAAATCATCTGTTATCACAATTTTTTTATGTTTTGTTATAGCAGTTATTGAAGGCTTGGATTTACAAGCAGCAGGTATCGCAGCGTCAGGGATTAAACAACACTTTAATTTACTTCCAGAACAGCTAGGCATTTTTTTTAGTGCAGGTATTTTGGGATTATTGCCAGGAACCCTATTTGGCGGACGTTATGCCGATAAAGTAGGGCGAAAAACGGTCCTGATCTGGTCAGTCGGAATATTTGCAATTTTTACTTTAATGACAGTCTGGGTGAATTCATTTACACAGTTACTTATTGTTAGATTTCTTGCAGGTGTGGGGTTAGGTGCTGCTTTACCAAATCTGATTACTTTGGCTTCAGAAGCGGCCAATCCAACCAGTCGTGGCAGAGCGGTCGGTATGATGTATTGTGGATTACCCGTTGGCGCTATTTTACTTTCGTTCTGGGCAGCTTATGACCCGACAGGCAACTGGAAGTCAATTTTTTATATTGGTGGAATATTGCCTCTGATTGTTATTCCTTTCATGATCAAATTCTTGCCAGAATCTCAAGAATATCTTGAAGCTAAGTTAGTAACGCTATCGAACTCACAAACCAGTAGTTTTAAAGATCTATTGAATCGTGATTATGCCGCGCGTACGGTCATGCTATGGATCAGTTATTTTTTCACCCTCATGGTGGTTTATATCATGCTGAGCTGGCTTCCATCATTATTTATGGAGTTAGGCTTTAGTCGAAAACAGGGCAGTATGGCTCAGGTATTTTTCATGGTAGGCGCATTTTTTGGTACGATTATTTTGGGTATGCTCATCGATCGTTTTAATAAAGTTGCCGTAATTATTTTAATGTACGTTGGGATATTGGCAGGTTTAGTCAGTTTAAATTCAGCTTCTACTTTAACGTCCATTTACCTTGCTGCCGCATTGACGGGTACATTTACGATTGGTGGACAGGGGGTACTTTATACCTATGGCAGTTTCATTTATCCAGCTCATTTAAGGGGAACAGGGGTGGGTGCAGCATCTGCTATGGGGCGTGTAGGCGCTATGCTTGGGCCCACAATTGCAGGATTTATTTTGGCTGCAGGTGCAGGGGCTTCAGGTGTATTTACCGCCGCTATTCCTGGCATCGTTCTGTCTGCGGTGATCATGGTCGTTCTTTCCAGAAAATTGAAAGAAAATACGAATAAGGTCAATGCAGCAGCTGAGGTCGTGCGCAACTCATAATTGGGGACGTGGTAAGAAAGGTTACACACTTATTGTCAAATAAGTCTGTTGTAACCTTTTTTGGTCTTTCTAAATTAAATGGAATTAATTGATTATGATGAGTCTTAGACATTTACGTTATTTTATTGCAATTAGTGAAGAGAAGAGTTTTGTCTCGGCTGCAAAAAGATTAAATACGGTGCAGTCTTCTTTAAGTCAGCAAATGAAAGATCTGGAAGATTATATTGGCGTTGAGTTATATGAGAGGGGACGGCGTGTCATCACGCTGACGACAGTGGGAGAAGTTTTTCTTGAAGAAGCTCGGAAAACGCTAGAAGAGGCCGATAAAACTTTTCAGATTGCAAAAAGTCTAAATACCAGTAATAAAGCCAAATTGAAAATTGGTGTATTGGTTGGTGTAGAGATAAAACTGCCAAGAAATATATTGGAAAATTTAAAAGATAGAATGTATTTGGAAAATATTGAAATTATTAGTGGGACGGGTCCCGAATTATTGGAGAGTTTAAATAAAGGATTGATTGATATTGCATTTACTCGGTCAAATTTAGATGCTTCTGATATTGGTAGTATCAAGTATCTTGAAGAAAATTTAATTTTTGTACACCCTGTGGATCATTATTTAAGTAAATTTCCTTATATTCCGATAAAAGAATTGAATCATATAGATTTAGTTATTCCATCTAGTATATATGCACCAGAACTCAATAAAAAAATAAATGAGATAATGCATAAATATAATTTAAATTTTAATATTGTTATGGAGACTGAAAATGCTTTTACGACTATAAGTTATGTAAGCATGGGGTTTGGTTGTACAATATTACCCGATTATATTACAAGTATTTGCACTGAAAATGTTGTGCCGAAAAAGTTTTTTAATATTCATCCTAGTGTAGGGTTATACATGAATTATAGAAAATTCTATAAGACAGAACTTATGAATGAATTAATTGAGAATATAAAAAAAGAAAGGTCTTTATAGACCTTTCGGCAAAGGGAATTTAGAATTTCCAAGTATAATCTAGATTTATTCGGGTTTCCTTGGCAGGTTTAAACGTTGCTGTTGTTGCAAAGTTATTATCATAAATTGCATGGCGCACTCTGACATTCAGACCTTTAAGAAAGCCTGTTTGTAGCGTGTATTGAAGATCAAAATCAAGAGAATCTTCTTCAAGATTAGAGCCCCCTAATTTTGGCAGGTTGATATGTGTGCCCTTGGTGTAGCGTGTCATAAATTTTAAACCAGGGACTACGTTCTTTAAGTCATAATCATAACGTATTCCATAAACTTGCTCTTTAGGGTTCAGAAAATCGGTGCTCCAACCCTCAATGAATAATAAAACTTCTCCGCCTGTGAGATAGGGGTGTGCTGTATCCCCATAATTCTGCATGGTACTCAGACTAATGCGATGATCTTTATAGCCAAAACCAATATTTCCAGTCAGTAATGTGTTATCAATTTTTCCTGCACTTGATTTACCGTTATCCTGACTGTACCAGAACCGTAAATCCGTGAGTAACTTGATATCTTCTGTGGCTTTTATCTCATTTTTAAATGTAAACGCACTTTGAGAATAAATATTTTTAACTATTCCATGGTACAGCCCAAATTGGGTGGTTGGAGAAAAATTGAACTTGGTTCCGATGTAAGACACACTGTCGGTTTTCGCAGATTGGAAGCGGCCATTTGCACCTGTAATTGCAAAGTCTTCATAGTTGGTCGAATCTCGATGATTGACTTGATCTAGATATCCCGCCACAAATTCAAATTGTTTGAAATCTTTGGATTCGATTAATGCGCCACGGAAAGTTTGTGGTAATAAGCGGGTAGGTGAACTAAAAACAATAGGATTCCATGGCTGTACCGTACCTACTTTTAATTCAGTGTCTTGATACTTTACTTTGGCTGTTATTCCGACTTCGCCAGAGGTATTTGCTCTTTGTCTGGTGGTTGAATTTGTTGGAAGCAACCCAGTCCCAAGATATTTTTTATCCCCGTGTAATTTTATAGCAGTCATGGCCTGAATATCGAGACCAAAACCAATAGAGCCTTCTGTATAGCCTGAATTCCAGTTGGCAATAAAACCTTGTGCCCAATCCTTAGCGCCATAAATAGGTTTATAATCGGTATATTGTCTGTCAAGGTAATAATTTCTAGAAGTAATACTACCTTTGCTATCATCAATAAAACTATTGGCGCTTACTGGGAAACTGACTAAGTACAGTGGGATCATTAATGGGTGAAGTAATTTCATAATCTTTCCTTTTGCGTTTAGTGTAGATAAATATTCCTTTTATCTATTTTTATTTTATTTTGTTTTTTTAAATTTAAATAATTCAAATAATAGGTTTTATGGTGCGTAATTTATATAAGTTTTAGGCTACATATTAATGATTTTAATATATAGCCTGTCGAGGGGAAGGTGCTTTTCTATTTAATGTTATGATGGATTAAATAGTTTTTTAATACATCATTAAACTCTTTGTGTTTTTCTACTTGAGACCAGTGACCACATTGATTAAAAATATGAGCATCTGAGTTAGGTACAGTATTGAGAATATCCCAAGTACGACTTACAGGGATCACAACATCTTGTACCCCATGAATGAGTAATACAGGAAGATCAATTTCTTTCATCTTTTCAAAATTTAAAGGAAATTCAAATCGGTCTCTATCACGTGCTCCAACAACATCCAGAAGACGATTCGATGCATAATCATTTTTGGCAGCGTCAAAACGAACTTTGACCAGCTCATCTGTAATCAACGATTTATCGACAACAAACATTTCAAGTGTTTTACGGATACCTTCTAAAGAGAGCACAGGATTCGAATGTTGCTGTAGCGCGGCTGTTTGTTTTGCGCCCCCTGTTCCCATTGAAACAATACCTAAAAGACGTTCTGGATAGTCCAGTGCCATTTGGAATGCAAGCCATCCACCCAGTGAATTCCCAACGACCCACGCTTTTTCAATGCCCGCCCGATCTAAAAAGCGAATCGCGTGGTCTACCCAGGCTTTTATTCCATATTGTGTTCCATCTGCAACGATGGTTTGTCCATAACCGATTGAATCAATAGCCAGACATCGGCCAAGCGTTGAAAGTTCTGGTAAATTTAACCACCAATTTGCAGCAGCAGATACGCCTGTACCAGACCCATGTAAAAATAAAATAGGTGTGCCTGAACCTACCTCATGATAGTGGGTTAATTCTCCATGTGCGGTCTCAAGCCATTTATCTTCTAATCCAAAAAAAGAATCGGTTTTATAATCCGGAATTTCCACAGTAGACATATCAAGTTCCTTTGCTTCGTTATTAAATTGTGGAATCCATCACAAGATTATGTGGTTCAGCCATAATTATTCCATTTCAAATAAATGACAAAGTCAATCAATGGCTGGAATGAGGATAAGTAAAAGAATGAAATACTTTACATATTTCAAGACATTTAAAATCAAATAATGAATATCCACTTATGGCATATTGAATAAGAATAATATTGAATGCTAATAGTAGTTTTCAATATTACTATCTGTTATTTGTATTAGTTTTTAGTTTTGTCGTGCTTTCTGAGGCAACCCTCTTATTGTAAGACGTGTACCCATCCATGTCTTTCATAAATGTAAAATTGCAAAGATTCCGAAACGGGATTTTTCTATGAAATGAACGACTGGCGATCATCAAGTATTCAAGAAAAACTTTGGAAAAAGTGCTCTGGCAATGGATGGATTTAAATAGATGGTTGTTTCGGGTTTGGAAATTTAAGCTGTAATGCTTCTAGAAATAACCGCGTATTCCTTGAGTATTTCATTCGATTGAAACAGACATATAAATCAATGAAGGGGAGTTCGATTTCAAGCTTGCGGGTGGTGATGCGATCATTTCTAACAACAATAGGTTCAATGTAATTGGGTAAAATAGTACAGCCAGAACCCATACCTACTGAGTTGATATTAAATAAGATATTTTCAGCATGTTGTAATATATTAAAATTTAAATCATATTTTTTAGAAAAATTGATCACTGTTTTGTGTAACGCTGGGGATCGTTCAATCGATGGTATAATGATATTGATATTTTTTAAAGCGGTCAGTGGTATGGTGGAATACTGTGCTAAAGGATGATCCTTTGGAAGAATAAAAATCATTTGTTCTTTCAAAATGAATTGGCTGTTTAAATGTTCTGAATTTTGTTCTTCTCGCACAAACCCCACATCTAATGCACCAGATTCTAATGCACGAATCTGCTGTATATCATTCATGCTATTTAACGCCAGTTTGATATCGGGATATTTAAAGCGAAAGTTTGGCAGAATATAAGGAAATACTTTAACTTCTACCACAGGAATAAAACCGATTTTAATAATATTTTTTTGGTCTTGTGCTGTTTGTCGTGCAATTTGAATTGCACGATCTGCTTGCGCGATTGTATTAATGGCGTAATCTAAAAATATTTTGCCTTCTTCTGTTAATTCAACTTTTCTTTTTGTCCGATTAAAAAGTTTGATATTTAAACTTTCTTCAAGATCCTTGATTTGCTGGCTTAAAGAGGGCTGAGCTGTGAACAGCTTTTGTGCAGCTTTACTGAAATTGAGTTCTTCAGCAACAGCAATAAAATAACGTAAATGACGTAATTCCATCAGACAATCCTTGTGATGTTTACTCGTAAGTTTCGTGGTTTAAACGAGATATTGCATATAAATTACAGAATTAGGTGATATCTACAGTGTATAAAAATCACAAATCAGAATGCAAGCTTTATTGTTTTTATTATATTTTTTAATAAATAAAATATAGATGATTCGTATTAATTGGCAAAATGTATAGATCAACATATAAAAAATATTTCACTTGGCACTGACTAAATCTCACTATTGCCCTATGACTTAAAGCTTCTGTTTGGAAGTGACAGGCTAAGGAGAGACGTTGTGAATAAGAAAATTGATTTTCTTGAAATTGATCGATTGGTAGATGTGAAAAATGGTCGGATTGTACCATCGATCTACACCGATCCAGATTTATATGAATTAGAACTAGAACGTGTTTTTGGAAGAACTTGGTTGTTTTTATGCCACGAGAGTCAAATACCCAATGCAGGTGATTTTTTTAACACTTATATGGGTGAAGATCCAATTATTGTCACACGTCAGAAAGATGGGTCAATTAAGGCTTTATTGAATCAGTGTCGTCATCGATCTATGCGTGTCAGCTATGCAGATAGTGGCAATACGCGGGCTTTTACGTGTCCTTATCATGGCTGGTCCTATGGGATTGATGGGGCAATAAAGGATATTACTCTTGAAAATTTAGCGTTTCCTCATGGTGCCTGTAAGGAAAAATGGGGGTTGTTAGAAGTGAAACGTGTCCAGTCTTATAAAGGACTGGTGTTTGGTTGTTGGGATGAAGATACACCAGACTTGCTGACATATATGGGTGATATCGCATGGTACCTTGATGGTGTATTGGATCGTCGTGAAGGTGGGTCTGAAATTGTAGGTGGTGTTCAGAAGTGGGTAATTGATTGTAACTGGAAATTTGCTGCCGAACAGTTTGCGTCTGATCAATACCATACGTTGGTTTCACATGCATCTGCCGTTCAGGTGCTGGGAGGTAAACCTGGAAATAATGCCACAAATCAATTGGGTGAAGCACAAACTGCTCGCCCAGTCTGGGAAACAGCTAAAGACAATATCCAGTTCGGTCAAAAAGGACATGGTTCGGGATTCTTCTTTACAGAAAAGCCTGATGCGAATTTTTGGGTCGATGGTGAAGTTGCCAATTACTTCCGTGAAACTTATGAAGAAGCCCGTAGCCGTTTGGGCGATGTTCGTGCATTACGCCTTGCAGGGCATAACAACATGTTTCCAACCATGTCATGGTTAAACGGCACAGCCACATTACGTATTTGGCATCCTCGTGGTCCTAATAAAACCGAGGTATGGGCATTTTGTATTACCGATAAAGCAGCCCCCGATCATGTGAAAGAAGCGTTTGAACGTTCTGCAACACGTGCTTTTGGGCCTGCTGGTTTTGCAGAAGCAGACGATGGTGAAAACTGGATTGAAATTCAAAAAGTATTGCGCGGTTATAAAGCCAGACAAAATAAGCTGATTGTCGAGATGGGGCTTGGCAAGGAAAGACGGCGATCTGATGGTATTCCAGGAATTACCAATCACATTTTTTCCGAAACAGCGGCACGTGGAATGTACCGTCTATGGGCAGACTTACTCATTCATGAAAAATGGGAAGATGTTGTGAAAGCCACGGAACAATTTGAGAAGGAACTTGCGCCATGAATCAATTGATTGAGCGACCAATTGTAGAAAAACCATGGAACCAGATTGGGCTGGAACTTTACCATGATATTAGCCAGTTTATGTATGCCGAAGCGCAACTACTGGATGACTGGAATTTTCGGGGTTGGTTGGACATTTTGGCAGAAGATATTCTTTATACCATGAAGACCACGACCAATGCCCAAACTCGGGATCGTCGTAAAAGTATATCGCCGCCATCCACTTGGATATTTAACGATTCAAAACATGTGCTGGAGCGCCGCGTTGCAAAGTTGGAAACGGGGATGTCATGGTCTGAAGAACCACCGTCAAGAACCCGACATCTCATTACCAATATTCGTGTGGAGCCAACAGCTCAACCCGATGAATATTCGGTATTTACCAATTATTTGTTGTATCGCTCGCAAAAAGAAACAGACATCATGATTTACGTGGGAAAAAGAATCGATCTGCTGCGTAAAACAGAAGGCGGGTTTGGGTGGCTGATTGCCAAGCGAGACATCACGCTAGACCAAGCCACAATTACTTCACATAACATCACAGTGTTTTTGTAATGAATAAAATTTTTCTTTGTCAGATTGATGACCTGAATGAAGGTGAAGCACTGAAGGTAGATTGCCATGTAGATGGAATCGATGCTATTGCAGTCTTCAATTTTAATGGTGAGTTTTTGGCCATGAATGACAAGTGCAGTCATGGCAATGCATCGATGTCAGAGGGTTATCTTGAGGATGACGGAACTGTGGAATGTCCGTTGCATGCTTCACGGTTTTGTTTAAAAACAGGTATACCACAATGTGTACCTGCGACTGATCCGATTCGGACATTTCCTGTCAGCATTGAAGAGGGTTCGGTATATGCCGAGCTATAAAAGGAGTTTATATGGGCTGGCTAAAAGATGAAGTTGCTTTAATTACAGGGGGTGGATCTGGATTGGGACTGGCATTGGTTGAACGTTTTATTGATGAAGGTGCTCATGTCGGTGTTCTACAGCGTTCAGCGTCAAAAGTTGCTGCCTTGAAAGCACGTTATGGTGCAAAAGTTGTGGTCGTTGAAGGTGATGTTGCGCAATATCAAGACAACCTAAAAGCTGTTCATGAAACCGTTCAACATTTTGGAAAACTGGATTGTTTTATCGGAAATGCGGGTATTTGGGATCACTATGCAGACATCGTCAATATGTCGGGTGAACAGCTAGATAAAGCATTTGATGAAATCATGGGCATTAACACCAAGGCATTTATTTTGGGTGCCAAAGCGGCACTCGATGAACTCACGACAACAGAAGGTTCAATCATTTTTACACTGTCTAACGCAGCACTTTATTCAGCGGGTGGTGG
>JASGGM010000088.1:0-8939 GCA_047605045.1 Acinetobacter sp.
GTCTTTAAATTTTAATGCATGTTGAATCGTTTCCCCTGAATCAAGTACAACATCTGCGTCAATATCATGATGCAACATAAATTGTTGTATACGATCCACACTATTGGCAGGTTGTATTTCTGCAATATCACCTGCTTTCCAGCTCAAGTCTTGGTCAGTTGTCAGCTCAATGTGAAATGCCTGATGTCCTTGACTATGCTGATTTAGTTGATAACGATTACTTAGTGTCCATGAATGAAATTCCCTGTCGATGCTTACGCTTTCCAAATCGAGTTGCGTCACACTTGCCAATGCATCATTCCAGCGTTGAATATCCTGTTCAGCGGCATTATCGACTTCAATGAGTGGGAACAATGCACTTGCCTGATTGTGTTTCAGCCATGCATCAACCATATTCCCAAACTCACAATAGCTTTCTGGATATTCTTTCGAGCCCAGCGCTAATACCGCATAGCGTAATTTGGATAAATCCAGTTCTGTTTTCATGAGCGTACGGCTAAAACGAGAAGCTAGGTCTGGTGCTTCACCTGTTCCGTATGTACTTAAAATAAATAAAATTTGTGGTTGAAGTTTTAAATCAGATTCTGTTAACTCATGGATGGGGCGCACAGCAACCGTTTGTTGTGCCTGTTGCAACGACTTTGCTGTAGCCCATGCCAATTGTTCAGCTGTACCTGTTTGTGTTGCATAAATAATCAGCCATTGTGGTGTTTCCCCATCGCCTGTTACCGCGAGAGTTCCATTGCCACGTGCTTGTTGGGTTAACTTTTTTTGTTTACGCCGTTTCAGATACAACATCCATCCCGTCACAAAAAAGAGCGGCATCGCTAAAGAGGCAAGTAATGCAATAAATTGATAAGTCGGTCCAAAGAAGCTGCCTCGATGCACAGGCAACATACTGCCCATGATTTTTTCGTTGAGCTTTTTGTCTTGATATAAATCAATTTTTTCTAATTTTTGTTTTTCAATATCATAAACGGCGTTGTTACGTGCCCGTTCATGCTGTTTTTGAACATCCATGAAAATAATTTTCATTTTGTTGCCATCTTCTGCTTGTGGCAAACTAAATGTCACTTGCGAATAGCGCTCATGAAAACTTTGATTAAATACAGTCCATGCCAATGCCAGCGCCTGTTGTGACTGCTGTACATTGAGTCCTTGCGAATTTTCAGTCGAGCGGCGGTTGCGACTTTGCTCGCCCTGCATGCGCTCAGTACGATTTGTTGCAGCCCCCTGCGGTACTTGTCCTTGCGCTGCGTTATTGGGTTGTGGTCGATTGCCTTGTGCTGCGCCATTACGGTTCATTGGGCTTTCAACGCCCATCACCGCGAACATTCCTTTACGCCACCAATCATACGACCAATATAATCCAGTGATAGAAAAAATGAGATAAAAGACCAGTACCCAAGTTCCAACGACTGCATGTAAGTCCCAAATAAAATTACGTCCTTTTAATTGTGGCTTCAATAAAATCCATTGTTTCAGGGTATGCTTTTTAGGCCAACGTAAATACAGTCCACTTAATACAAAATAAATGAGCATAAGTGTACATGCCCCAGTAATTTGCTTACCCACTTCACCAGCAGTTAAATTACGATGCAACTGCATAATAAACATGAAAAATTCTTGCCCTTTTACATCGGGTAAAACCTCGGCAGTATATGGGTTAACCGGTAAGTTTTTCCCTCGGCGCGCCCCTTCTTTTGCTACATTTACAATTGATATTTCAGTAGGATCTGCTGTGACAGTAATACTATTAATTTTTATATCTGCCTGTTTCTGATGAAATGTGGCAAACAATTGTTCTGGGGTGAGTTTTGGACGCTGCTCTGCTGCTACAGTATAACTTTCGGGGTTTATCCATTTTAGAATTTGTTGATCGTAGGAATATAAAGCGCCCGTAACGCCCATAATCGAAAGAATCAGTCCCGCTGTAATTCCAAAAAACCAATGAAGTTGGAAAAGAATATTCTTAAACATCGAACTTAAATACACACTGACAAATGATGTCGATTTTATAGAATAAATAAAAATATAGCATGTATTTTGATTCTCATTTATCAATTTTTTTTGCTGAAATTCTTAAAAAAGACTTTTACATCTGTTAACAAATTAAAAAAGATATGTCTTTTTTATGGCTTAAAATAGATATATCTTTTTAGTGCAAATTGAATATGAAATTTCAAAGAACTCAGCATAGAGGTTTTGGTCATGGAAAATTACGTTGGGTGGTTTTATATCTCATCAAACTAAAACCAAGACATGGCTATGAATTGATTAAGTCAATTTCAGATATGACCCAAGGTCAATACAGCCCAAGTACCAGTATGATTTACCCATTACTGAATGATTTACAAAAACTGGGTTTGATTGAACAAGCTGTCTCTTTCGAGGATGAACGTAAACAGCCGTATCAAATCACGGTGCATGGTTTAAAAGAAATTGAATCTCACCATGAGTTAGTCGATGAAATTCTAAAACGTATTGAAATGCGATCACTGCAGCCTCAATCTGTTATAGAGTCTTTGCATTTATTTCGTTCCAGCGTGCAGAGCTTACTCGCAAACCGTGTACTCAATGCACAGGAAGCAGAAACTTTCTCCCAAACCCTGCAAATGGCATTAATACATTTGCAACCCTTAATGAAGGAAATGAAAATGACAACAACGATCGATAAAAAACCTTACCGAGTACGTCATGAACTAAAATTACGTGTATTAACCGTTTTAAAAATTGAAAAACTTAGTGCAAGTTTGATTCGTATTGTTTTTCAAGGTGATGATTTAGCAGATTTTAAAAGTGATAGTTTCGATGATCATATTAAATTATTTTTTCCCGACCCACAGTCTGCTACGATCGCATTACCCGAACTTACAGCAGAAGGCCTTAAATTTACAGGTGATACTGCACCGATTGCACGGGATTACACACCGCGTCATTTTGACCTATCAGCACAAACATTAACTGTCGATTTTGTCATTCACAATGCAGGGCCAGCGACACAATGGGCACAACAGGCCCAAGTCGGCGATCAATTGGCAATTGGTGGGCCACGTGGTTCAATGGTCATTCCTTTAGCATATCAACATTATGTTTTAATTGGTGATGAAACTGCCCTGCCTGCCATTGCCCGTCGTTTAGAAGAACTCCCAGCATCAGCCAAAGCAACTGTTTTGGTCGAAGTTGATTCTACAGACGATGAAATTGAATTCACCACAAAGGCCAATGCAAATATTGAATGGTTACATCGTAATGGTCAGGACAATGGCGAAGCCGATTTATTTATTCAGGCAATCACAGCTTTGGATTTGACCAATGATGACTATTTTATTTGGATTGCAGCTGAAACCCAAGTTGCCCGAAAATTGCGTCAATTATTCATCGAACAGCATCAGGTTGATAAGGCATTTATTAAAGCAGCAGGTTATTGGCAGCATGGTAAAGTGAGTAGCCATAGCGTTATTAACGATGATTAATTAACGGCGATTAATCTTCTCAAGATTATTTCAAACAACCTTGCCATAACGAACGCTATGACAAGGTTTTTTATTTTATCAAAAAGAAGGTTTATTGATGACTTTCCCAGCCCCCACCTAAACCTACAATTAATTGCACGCTATTTTGTAATTGTGTCGATTGTAATTGCAATAAACTTTGTTCGCTCGACAGCCATGTTGCCTCGGTAGAAGCAACATCCGTATAGTCAATCATACCTTCATTGTATTGATTCCTTTTGATACGTGCCGTTTCTTTTGCCGCTGCCAATTCTTTTTGTGTACTTGACATTTCTTTTGCCAGTCCATTCGCCTTTGCCAAATAATCTTCTACATCTTGCATGGCCTCAAGTACCGTTTGCTTATAAGCCGCCACTTTTTCGTTATACGCTGCTTGTGACTGTTTTACTGCTGCCTTATTGGCGCCAAAATCAAAAATCGTTTGGGTAGCAGATGCTCCCAATGACCATGCTAAATTATGAACATTAAATAACTTTGACCAGCTACTGCTGCTATACCCACCACTGCCAGACAGTGTTAAATCTGGAAAATATCCCGCAACTGCAATGCCAATGGCTTCATTAGCCGCTGCCACACTTCGCTCTGCCGAGGCAATATCAGGCCGACGTTCTAATAGTCGACTTGGGAGCTCAAGCGGAATGGCAGGAACATTTGGAATTGCATTCGCATTGCGTGCCAAACTAAATTCAGCAGGTGCTTTACCAATTAAAATGGCAATCGCATGTTCATATTGGGCACGTTGCCAAATTAAATCTTCTCTTGACGATTGTGCACTATATAACGACTGTTCCGCTTGCGTTAAATCTGCCTTTCCAACAATACCTTCCGCATATTTTGCCGCAATGACCTTACGATAACGCTCATAGGTTTGAATCGTTTGATCATAGAGTGCAATACGCTTATCTAATATTCGTAAAGCAAAATAATCTTGTGCCAATGTCGATTGTGCACTGAGGGTTGCATCGGCCAAATCTGCAATACTTGCCTGTGCTGAAGCTTTATTTTCCTGAACAGTTCGTCGGAGTTTACCCCATAAATCAAGTTCCCAGCTGACACTTGCCTGAGCAGATAAACTATTGCTCACCCGATTTGTCGAGCTACTTGATTTCGCCGAACCTGTTCTTGTTGCACTCCCTGTTGCATCTACCGAAGGCATTCTTTCTGCTTGCGACTGACTCACCAATGCAGCCGCTTGTTCATATTTGGCAACATACTGTGCAATGTTCTGATTTGACAACACCACTTGTTGTTCAAGTTGATTCAGCGTTGAATCTTGATAAATTTCCCACCAAGCGCCTCTGGAAATTTGATCTTTTGGCTCTGCCTGCTTCCAGCCTTGTGCTTCTTTAAAAGCAATTGGCATGGAAATGTTAGGTTTCTGATAATTCGGACCAACCATACAACCTGTAAACAGTAATGGTAAACAGCAACAAAGAGTTGTTAAACAATTATTTTTTAACATATTAAGGCTCATTATTTACATTGCGATGGTGGGCTTGCGAATTTTGCCACAAGCCTTTAAACCAGCGACCAAATCGATCTAAATATACATAAACAACAGGTGTGGTATATAACGTTAGTAATTGACTCAACACGAGCCCACCACAAATTGCTATTCCTAAAGGGCGATACAACGCTGAAATAGCGCCTGTTTGTATAATCAACGGCAACACCCCAAAAAAGGCTGCAAGCGTTGTCATTAAAATAGGGCGAAAGCGTTTATTACATGCTTCAATAATTGCTTGTTCAGGTGAAAGCTGCTGTTCTCGTTCAGCATTTAATGCAAAATCAATCATTAAGATTGCATTCTTTTTCACAATCCCAATCAGTAGCAATATTCCAATCATAGCAATGATGGTAAGTTGTGTACCTGTTACCATCATCAGCAGTAATGCACCAACACCCGCCGAAGGTAAGGTGGATAAAATAGTCACTGGGTGTATCCAGCTTTCGTATAACATCCCTAATAAAATATAAATGGTTGCAATGGCCGCAAACAGTAACCAAGGCACTTGCTTAATCAGAGTATCAAATGCTTTTGCGGTACCTTGCATGCTGCCATGAATTGTCTCAGGCATACCGATTTGGGCAATTTTTTGCTCAATCGCAGCTTTAGCCTGATCTAGAGAAACACCATCTGCCAGATTAAATGCGATGGTTGTTGTCGCCATTTGACCTTGATGCGCAACCGACAATGGCGCAGTCGTATATTCTAAATGCGAAAATGCAGAAATTGGTACGGATTGCCCATCACTGGTCAACACATATAATTGGTTCAAAATTTCTGGGTCTTGCGTGTAATTGCTATTTAAACCAATAATACTGTAATACTGGTTTAACATTTTATATTGCGTGGCAATCTGCCGTTGACTCAAAGCATTATTTAAGAAAGTATCAATATCTTCCACATTTATGCCATAGCGTTTTGCTGCAGTACGATCAATAACAATTTTAATATTTATTCCACCCGATTCTGCATCACTGTCGACACTGGTCAATTGAGGCAGTTTCTTTAAGGTTGCATAAACTTTTGGACTCCATTCTCGGAGTATTTCCAAATTATCTGCCTGTAAGCTATATTGATACGTTGCATTAGCACTACGACCACCAATTCTTAAATCCTGTGCTGGCATTAAAAATAATGAAGCACCTGCCATGCCTTTAGCTTGTTGGGTGAGTCGATTGGCAATTTGCATTGCACTTTCTGAACGTTGCTTTTCATCTTTGAGACGTATAAAAAAATTCCCAGTATTCCGTGAACCAAATCCTCCACCACCAGTGGAAGCGAGTACATATTGAATATCTTTATCTTTTTGCAGCATTTGACTAATTTTTTTAAGTCTTGGCTCCATCGCCTGAAAACTGGTTGACTGATCGGCCCTGAGCATTCCCATTAATATGCCATTGTCTTGATCTGGGAATAGTCCTTTATCAATTACTTTATAAAGGAAAACATTGCCAATAACAGTAACTAACAATACGAACATCGTCACGCGTTTATAACGCATCACTACCGTTAGGCTTCGTACATAAGCACGATGTAAACGATCTAATCCTCTTGCAATCCATGCCATGACCCGATTTTCTTTGTGCTGATTATTCGATGGTCGTAATAATTTCGCACATAACATTGGGGTAAGTGTAAGTGAAACAAACATAGAAATGATTAATGACACTGACAACGTTACTGCAAATTCTCTAAATAATCTGCCTAAAACGCCATCCATCAATAACAATGGAATAAAGACCGCAATTAATGATGCTGTCATGGAAAGCACAGTAAATCCTATTTCCCTACTGCCTTTCAAAGCCGCTGTCAGTGCTGTATCGCCATCTTCCATATGACGACTAATATTTTCTAATACAACAATCGCATCATCGACCACAAAACCTGTCGCCACAATCAATGCCATCATGGATATCGCATCTAAGCTATATCCCAGTATATACATTGCTGCAAAAGTCCCAACAATGGAAATCGGTAATGTAATAGCAGGAATAAGTACTGCGCGTCCATTTCTTAAAAATATAAAAACCACTGAAATTACAAGTAAAATGGCAATAATCAGTGTTTTTTCGGTTTCATGTAATGCAGCACGGACAGTTGTCGATTGATCAATAGCAATCGTGAGTTCAGTGCCTTTTGGGAGCATCTCATTGAGTACAGGAACCAATGCTTTAATGGAGTCAATGGTTTCCAGCATGTTTGCGCCTGCCTGACGGGTCACACCTAGTGAAACAGATTGTTTGCCATTAAAATAACCAGCAGAATAAATATCCTGAATCGAATCTTTGACTGTTGCAACATCACTTAAGCGAACGGCTGCACCATTTTGATAGGCGATAACGAGATTGGCATACTCCTGAGCTTTGGTCAGCTGTCCATTTGCATCAATCCACCACGTGTACTTTTGACCACTGAGTAAGCCACGTGGCGAATTTGACGTCGCATTCTCAATTGCCGTGCGTACCGTATCTAGACTAATGCCATAACTATTTAACTGCTGCGGTTCCAGATTGATTCTTACTGCTGGTAACGCACCGCCTCGGACTGAAACTTCACCAACACCTTTTACCTGCGCAATTTTTTGTTGTAATTTACTCGATGCCAAATCATACAGTTGACCACGATTTAACGTATCGGAAGTCAGTGCCAACATGAGTATCGGAGCATCCGATGGATTGGATTTACGATACGTCGGTAATGATTTCATGCTGCTTGGAAGTAAACTACGCGCAGCATTAATTGCAGCCTGAACTTCACGAGCAGCACCATTCACATCTCGATCGAGGTCAAATTGAATCACAACACTGCTGGATCCCTGACTACTGCTGGATGTGAGCTCAGTAATTCCTGAAATTTGTCCCATCGCCCTTTCTAATGGTGTTGCTACCGTAGCCGCCATCGTTTCGGGGCTTGCACCCGCCAAACTCGCAGAAACGCGAATGGTTGGCGTATCAATTTGTGGCAAAGGTGCAACGGGCAACAGATTGAAAGACAAAATACCCAATAAAGTGAGTGCAAGACTCAACAACATCGTTGCAATCGGTCTTAAAATAAAGATTCTGGACAGATTCATCGTGATGCTCCTGAATCTTTTACGCCTTTAAATCTTTCTGCCAATCGTTCAAATGCCAAGTAAATCACAGGTGTTGTAAATAGTGTCAGTAACTGACTACAAATCAAACCACCAACGATGACCAAACCGAGTGGTTGACGTAATTCTGCACCAGAACCCGATGCAAGCATTAAAGGTACTGCACCCAACAAAGCAGCACATGTCGTCATTAAAATTGGTCTGAAACGAAGTAGACATGCCTGATAAATCGCATCATCGGCAGTTTTACCCAATTTACGTTCTTCAAGTGCAAAATCGATGAGCATAATGGCATTCTTTTTTACAATACCAATCAATAAGATAACCCCGATTAATGCAATCAGGCTAAATTCCGAACCTGTCAGTTTTAAAGCCAATAATGCACCAATCGCAGCAGATGGTAATGTTGAAAGCACTGTAATTGGATGAATCCAGCTTTCATACAAAATTCCCAGCACAATGTACATGGTAACCACGGCAGCTAAAATTAACCACAATGTATTTTCACTGGCGGAACTGAATGCTTGCATTGCACCTTGGTACTTGAGTGTTACCGTATTTGGCAATTGAATTTGTGTCACAACATCTTGAATAGCTTGTTTCGCCTGTTCGACTGAATAGCCATCATTCAAATTAAATGAAACTGTCGTTGCTGGTGTCTGGTCACGCCGAGAATAATTTAAATTCCCTTGCTTCTCTGTAATAGTCACCAAATTTGACAGCGGAACCATACTTGAACTGGTACTTGTTGTAGACGTTGTGGTACTCGTTGAACTTGTAGTCGAGCTCGACGATGAAGATGAAGATGAAGATGAAGATGAAGATG
>JASGGM010000089.1:0-8917 GCA_047605045.1 Acinetobacter sp.
ACATGGCTTTTTTCGTAGTGTTGGAATGATGATTCACCATAAATTTTGGCCGTGCCTGCAAAACGGCGATCATATTCATCGGGGTGGAGCTCAGTCATGGTTACTCTGTTCAATCACGCAATACGGCCGCTATTTTACCTGAATCTCAATATAGATTGAACGTTATCGCAAGCATTCAGTCTATTTAACGCCATAATGGCAACTTTAAGCTGGCACGGGCAATCTTAATCAACAGCAAAATCTCATCCTGAGTAGCATGGCTATACAGCAATCAAATTACGTAATACATAATGCAAGATTCCACCCGCTTTGAAATATTCCACTTCATTCAAGGTGTCAATACGACATAACACTTCAAATTCATCGTGTGAACCATCTTCTCGCTGCACCTGAATATTTAAATGTTGCAGTGGCTGAATTTCATTGGAAAGTCCTGTAATAGTTAAAATTTCGTTGCCTGTTAGATTGAGGCTGTTACGATTTTGCCCATCAATAAACTGTAGCGGCAACACTCCCATACCGACCAAATTTGACCGATGAATTCGCTCAAAACTTTCCGCAATCACTGCCTTAACACCTAATAAATTGGTGCCTTTTGCGGCCCAGTCACGCGATGAACCCGTACCATATTCTTTACCTGCAATAATCAGCAATGGGGTGTTGTCTTGTAGATAACGCATCGCGGCATCATAAATGGCCAGTTTTTCACCACTTGGCACATGAATGGTATTTCCACCTTCTTCACCACCAAGCATTTCATTTTTAATCCGAATATTGGCAAAGGTACCGCGCATCATCACTTCATGATTGCCACGACGGGAACCATAGGAATTAAAATCTTGTGGATCGACACCCTGTTGTTGCAAATAACGTCCCGCAGGGCTGTCTTTTTTAATATTGCCCGCAGGCGAAATATGATCCGTGGTCACGGAATCCCCCAACACTGCCAAAATTCGGGCATTATTAATGTTGCTGATGTCCTGAATAGGCTGATCAATGCCCTCAAAAAATGGAGGATGCCGAATATAAGTCGAGTCTTCTTGCCATTCATAGGTTTGACTGTCGGGAATCTGAATGGCTTGCCAAGTTGCATCGCCATCGAATACAGCAGCGTATTCTTTGTGATACATCTCGGTATTCAATTTTTGCAATACCGCTTGAATTTCAGTTTGGCTCGGCCAAATGTCTTTTAAATAGACATCATTGCCTTGCGGATCTTGCCCTAAAGGTTCAGTGCTTAAATCCTTACGAATCGTGCCTGCCAAACCAAAGGCAATGACCAATGGCGGAGAGGCCAACCAATTGGTTTTCACCAATGGATGCACGCGCCCTTCAAAGTTACGATTGCCTGAAAGTACTGAAGCAACACTTAAATCATGGTCTTGAATAGTAGTTTCAATCGGGGCAGGCAAAGGCCCAGAATTACCAATACAGGTGGTACAACCATAACCGACCAAGTTATAACCCAACTCATCCAAATATGGTGTTAAACCCGCAGCTGCCAAGTAATCTGTGACCACTTTGGAACCAGGTGCCAAGGAACTTTTCACCCACGGTTGCCGTTGCAAACCGTGTTCAAGTGCTTTTTTCGCCAACAGCCCTGCTGCCAACATCACACTCGGATTTGAGGTATTGGTACACGAGGTAATCGCAGAAATGACCACATCACCATCTTTCAATGGATAGCGTTGTCCATCCAATTCAAAATAAGCATCGTCGGCCGCTTGCGATTCTTCCACCGCAACCGCAGTACCACCCCCTTCATTTTCTAACCGTTGTTTCTCAGGTAATGCAGGTTTGAGGTTTAAATCCAATACATTCTGAAATGTTTTGGGTACATCAGATAAAAGTACACGATCCTGCGGGCGCTTTGGCCCAGCCAAACTGGCTTCAACGGTGCCCATATTGAGGCTTAAACTGTCGGTGAATACAGGCTCATCGCCTACATTGCGCCACAGACCTTGCGCTTTGCTATAGGCTTCAACCAAAGCAATTCGTTCGGCTGCACGCCCAGTCAATCTTAAATAATCCAGCGTAATGTCATCGATCGGGAAGAAGCCACAGGTTGCACCATATTCAGGTGCCATATTGGCAATCGTTGCACGGTCGGCCAAAGGCAATTGCGCCAGACCATCGCCATAAAATTCGACAAATTTGCCAACAACACCTTTTTGACGCAACATTTGTGTGACAGTTAAGACCAAGTCTGTTGCCGTAATGCCCTCACGTAACTGCCCAACCAGCTTAAAACCAATCACTTCTGGAATAAGCATCGAAATTGGCTGCCCGAGCATGGCCGCTTCCGCTTCAATTCCGCCAACACCCCAACCCAGCACCCCTAGCCCATTAATCATGGTGGTATGTGAATCTGTGCCAACAAGCGTATCTGGAAAAGCAAAATTTTGACCATCCACCTCTGCTGTCCAGACCGCTTGTGCTAAATACTCCAGATTCACCTGATGACAAATCCCCGTGCCAGGTGGGACAACACTAAAATTATTAAATGCCGATTGTCCCCAACGTAAAAACTGGTAGCGCTCTCCATTACGTTGCATTTCAATGTCAACATTTTCAGCAAAGGCCTGATCTGTCGCAAAATGATCGACCATGACGGAGTGATCAATGACTAAATCGACAGGCGATAACGGATTAATTTGTTGTGGATCCTTGCCTGCTTTGGCAACAGCAGCCCGCATTGCCGCTAAATCCACCACGGCTGGAACCCCTGTAAAATCCTGCATCAACACCCGTGCGGGTCGGTATTGAATTTCCTGATCTGACCGTCGATGCTCTAGCCATGTTACCAAGGCCTGAATATGTTCAGCCTTGACGGTCTGATCATCCTCAAAGCGTAATAAGTTTTCCAGAAGTACTTTCAGTGATTTCGGCAGTCTAGATAAGTCTCCAAGCGTTTCAGCAGCATGGGGCAAACTAAAATATTGATAAGACTTTGATTTAATTTTCAATGTTTGTAATGCATTTAAACTATTGATTTGGCTATATCTGATCATGAGATGACTCCAGATTTGGCAATTTTTTAATGGCAATTTTTTAATGATTGTCTTGTTCTTTTACTGTATGCCTATTTATTAAACGAAAGTGTTCTGTTTTAGTTATTCATGTGGATTTATTTTGAGCAATAATGAAGAGCTCCCAATATGCTATTGCATAATTACAAACCATATCTAATTGTTTTAAAAATAAAAAGTCTAATACCGAATGAGCAAAATGACATATCATCAGGCTTTTATTTATGCTGTTAAATATAATGCATCTAAACTGTTCTGCCATATGATTTTTGCCAAATCAGCTGGATGCATTGCGAAATGTTGTGCCAGACTGTGCAGTACATAAGGCAAATTAACAGGTGTATTTCGTGTACGATGTTCGGTCGATGTCTGACAGCATAATGGGGTCATATCGGGACAATCTGTTTCAATAACCACATGTTGTACACCAATCTGCCGCACCACTTCATGTAATTTTTTTGCATTTGGATTGGTGATTTGTCCAGTAATGCCAATTTTAAAGCCCATTTTAATCAGGGCTTGTGCTTCCTGTACGCCACCACTGAATGCATGGGCAATTCCTCCCAATTGAAAACGATGCTGTTTCAATTGGGCAATGACATCGGCATGTGCTTTACGAATATGCAGTAAAATTGGCTTATGAAACTGTTGTGCCATTTCAATCTGAGCCGAAAAAAATTGTTGCTGCCGCTGAAAAATGTCAGCCTGTTTATGTTGTTTTAAAAACGTATCCAAACCAATTTCACCAATCGCAACACATTCATGCTGTCGTAAAAACTGCTCTAAATCGGATAAATGATCTGTTTGATGCTGTTCGATATAGAACGGATGCAAACCAGGTGCCAAATAACTGTGTGGCACCTGTTGCCACTGGTTGAGTTGCTGATGAGTCTGCAGCAAGTCGTTAAAACGAGATTGCACAAAGCCAATTAACACCAATGCTTCCACCCCTACACGTTTTGCAGCATGCGCCAATTGTTGCCGATCCACATCGAAATCCGCAACATCAAAATGAGTATGGGTATCAAATAGTTTCACCGCAGGTCATCTCACGATTGGGCAGGCAGATAATGTGCTTTCACAATCCCCTGCAATGCGCTATATGGAATGGTAAAACTTGGCTGGCCAACCACATATGGCCCAATCTCATATTCAGCATATTGCAGCACCAAACCTTGCTTATTGAAATAAAAGTTTTGACTAAGCTTAAATGGCCAAGCATCTTCATACTCTTTAATATTACTCGCTAATTTTTGTTCGATCACCCACTTTTCAAACTGCGCATGTGCAACTTTACTCAGTGCAGCTTTTTGACCTTTTTGTAATACATCATCCAACTGAATTAATTTTTTTTGTTTGGTATCGAAAGAAAAATACTGCTGTGCAGCCGAACCATGTGCGCCCCCCAAGAAGTTATCCGAATTCAATTGAATCGTCACAATATCACCTTGTTGTTGCAGAACTTTCGGTTGAATATGCAAACTAATCTGTGGGTTGGCATTCATGGTCTTCAGCTCTTTATCCAAACCAACAAACGTGTCTGCATATTGCTGTACATTTTGAGTGAATGCATCGGTAGCCGTATTTTTAGAAACAACAACTTGTGATGCATCTACTTCTGAAGCATTTACACTTGAAGCCGTGGTATCGGATAATGTAGCTAAATCCAGACTATTTTTTAAAGTATTCAAAATTTTTTGATCAATCAATGCATCTAATTCAGGCACATTACTTTTCAGTCGTTTTACTTGAAATTCTGGACAATTATTGCCTTCACATGCTGGTAAATTGACAGCAACATTCACCACTTGCACAGTAAATTCTGGTTGAGCAGGCTGTGAGGCCACCTGTGATTCAGGCTGAGATGCCTTATTTTCACGCTGTTCTTCGGGTTGTTTTTGGCAAGCACTGAGGAATAATGCGATGCTAATTACCACAAGACTGAATGTTTTGGTTGGATACTGAATTTTCATTGCCATTCCATCTCAAGATGTATGATTTACTTTACCTTAGCGGTAATTCAGGACTGAACTCAAGCCAAAGATGTTGGATTTTTTAAAACAATGCTTTGAATATGTCCGCTTTTAGTAATTGCTGCGTTTGTACACGGCTCAAATAAATATCTAACTGCTGTGCATCATTCACAATTTCACCAGCGCGATAATGCAAGCCAATGCCTTCACCATCAAAAAACCAGTCTGCATTTTTCCAGTTTAAGGTCTTCGGTGCCGTACCTTGCACATTTGCAGTTTGTTTTTTCAACCAGTCCTGATAAGACACTTGTACCCATTGGTTCAATGTCGCCTCTTGATTCGGTTGAATGATATCCATCATGGACAAAGTTTTTTGCTGCTTGCGATCGGCCACAAAGAAATATTGACGCTCGGAAATTTCAATATCGGCTTGTTTAGAATCAAGTTGTAATTGTAGCAATACAAACTGTCGCTGTTGATAGGCAATTTTTGTGATCAGGTGCAACTGATAAGGCTGATTGGCAGAAAATTGTTTTTGCCAATCTTGTGATGCCTGACTGTAAGCATCAATCGCTTGCTGCAAGGTCAGCGGTTTATTAAGATGAATTTGCGCCTGAATCACCTGACTTTGCTGATTGGCCATCCATTGATTCAACCATTGATCTTGCGTTTTTAAAGTTTTTAAATCGAAATCGACACATGTTTTCTGCGAACACTTTGGCAGCGTATACGTTGCAGGAATTTCCTGAATCTTCAGTACAGGATAATCTGATTGTTTTTGCTGTGATGTGCTCTGATCTGCTGTTTTTTGTTTTTGATCACATGCAGTTAAGCCTAAAATTGTTATGAATAAAATACTTAAATAAAAATGATTAGATCGCATTGTTGTCAATTCTCTGTGGTCAATTCAGTAACAGCCGATGTTATTTTGATATAAAAATGGCTTCATAAAGAAGCCATTTTGTGATGATTTTTGGTCATATTTTTGCTAACAGCATCCATCCACAACCATTAATGCTCTCGTGTATTGCGGAACTGGATATCTGGCCAGCGCTCTTGCATCAACTGTAAATTTACACGACTCGGTGCAAGGTAAGTTAAATGACCGCCGCCATCTACCGACAGTTGATCATGCGCTTTTTTCTTGAATTCATTGAAGATTTTCTCATCATCACAATGTACCCAACGTACGGTATTCACATTCACTGCTTCGTAGACGCAATCGACTTTGTATTCTTCTTTCAAACGATAGGCAACCACATCAAACTGCAATACCCCAACCGCACCGACAATCAGGTCATTGTTGATTTGTGGCATGAAGACCTGTGTCGCACCTTCTTCAGAAAGTTCTTTTAAACCTTTTTGCAATTGTTTCGATTTCAGTGGATCTTTCAAACGTACACGGCGGAACATTTCAGGCGCAAAGTGTGGAATACCCGTAAAATGCAGATTCTCGCCACTCGTGAATGTATCACCAATTTGAATGGTACCGTGGTTGTGCAAACCGATAATATCGCCCGGCCATGCTTCTTCCAAATGTTCACGCTCGCCTGCCAGAAAAGTTAAGGCATCGGAAATACGCACATCTTTACCCAAACGGACATGGTTCATTTTCAAACCTTTTTCATATTTACCTGAGCAAATACGCATAAAGGCAATACGGTCACGATGTTTCGGATCCATATTGGCTTGAATCTTAAAGACAAAACCAGAAAAACCATCCTCAGTTGCCTGTACCGCACGTTCCTGTGTTGGATGTGCTTTCGGTTCTGGTGCCCACTGTACAAAAGCATTCAAAACATGGTCTACCGCAAAATTACCTAAAGCAGTACCAAACAATACTGGGGTTTGTTTGCCTTGCAGGAACAAGTCACGGTCAAATGGATCAGATGCCATTTGCACCAATTCCAGCGACTCTTCAAAGGATTTGAAGGCCATATCGCCAATTTTTTCACGAATATCGGCATGGTCATAGCCATCACGGACTTCAATATCGGTAATTGTTGCGCCAAAACCATGCTTATATAAATACGTTTTGCCTTCAACAATATTATAGACACCCGCAAAATCACGCCCCATCCCAAGTGGCCAAGTAATCGGTACACAACGAATATTCAAGACGTTTTCAATTTCATCGAGTAGTTCTAGTGGTTCACGAATTTCACGGTCAAGCTTGTTCACGAACGAAATGATCGGCGTGTCACGCATACGACACACGTCCATCAACTTAATGGTACGCTCCTCGACCCCTTTTGCACCATCAATCACCATTAAAGCAGAATCGACTGCCGTTAAGGTACGATAGGTATCTTCCGAGAAATCTTCATGCCCTGGGGTGTCTAACAAGTTAATCACATGATTTTTGTAAGGGAACTGCATAACCGAAGTCGTGATGGAAATACCACGCTCTTTTTCCATTTCCATCCAGTCCGACGTCGCAGAGCGGTCAGATTTACGACTTTTCACCATTCCTGCCACCTGAATGGCTTTCCCCCACAACAGCAATTTTTCTGTCATGGTTGTTTTACCCGCATCGGGATGTGAAATAATGGCAAAAGTGCGTCGCTGGGCAACTTGTGCCGCAAGTTCGTCTTGAAAACTCATGGAAAATACCTACTGCAAGGCGCAGTTTAAAATCTGTTTTTGGAATGGGCGCTATTGTAGCAGAATTTTAGCTATATTTTCTGCCTGATCGAAGACTGAAAAAATCTTGCAATGAAGACTCCCCTGACAATAAAGAGAATCCATCATTTACCACGATTGTGGCTTTGGCATAACAATTTTGCGTTCATCAAATGTCACCTGTTGAAATGGGACATCATACACTTGCTGTAAGAATGCAGGATCTGAATAATCCGAGCCATGCTGTGGTCGTAATATGGTTTGATTTTTAATAAATGAGAATTCATCTGCATATAAAAAGGCAAGATTTGGATCATGCATAATACTTACAACAGTATATCCTTGTTGTGATAATTTTTTGAGTTTCTCCATCAAATACACTTGGTAATACACATCCAAATGATTGGTTGGCTCATCCAATAAAATAATTTTAGGGTTCTGCGTTAGAATACGCGCAATCATCACCAATTGCCGTTCGCCACCCGACAATGTCGTATAATCTCGACATGCCAAATGCTCAATTTCCAAACTTTGTAATGCTTTTTCAGCCAGTATTTTGTCATCTGCTGTCACTGAAAAACGCTGATATGCCGCCCTGCCTGTTAGTATCACGTCCATGACGCTAAAATTAAAAACACTTTGATGCGATTGTGCTAAAAATCCTAAGCATGCTGCACGTTGCTTACCCTGTAAATGTTCAAGGGACTGCCCTGCGATATGAATACTGCCACTTTGAATGGGATACAACCCAACCAATAAATTAAATAATGTTGATTTGCCACTCCCGTTTCTCCCCAATACCACTGAAAAACGATCTTGTTTAAATGCAACATGAATATCCTTTAAAATCATTTTACGGTCATATGAAAAACTGACATTTTGCACATCAATCGCGATCATTTTAGTTCCAATGGGTTTGTTTACGACGGATTAAATATAAAAATAAGGGTGCACCCAAGAACATAGTGAAAATTCCAATTGGAATTTCAAAACTAGAGACTGTGCGAGAAATATTATCAATCATCAATAAAAATGTTCCCCCAAAAAAAATATTGGCGGGTACAGTTTTAATATTATCAGGACCCAGCAACATTCTCACGATATGTGGCAAAAACAACCCATACAAACTGACAATCCCTGCCACCGCTACAGAAGATGACGTGGCTAATGTCACAAATAACACAATCCATAATTGATCTTTTCTCGGATTAACGCCTACCGCATGCGCCTCTAGTTCGCCCAATGCCAGAAGATTCATACGCCAGCGCAATAGATATAATCCCATGAGAGAGC
>JASGGM010000090.1:0-8889 GCA_047605045.1 Acinetobacter sp.
CCAACCTGTTAATTTTTATTTTTGTGATCAATATCAATTTTTTACTTAAATTAAAACTTTTAATTGAATGAAAGATTTAGTGCATCATTTATCCAAATATAACTGCAACTTTAATTGTTATTTTCTGTTAAAAAAGAACGAAAAAAGCACGTTTTTTTTGGTTTTTTTAGCTTTGACCAGTAGTAATTCAATATAGGCAATGATAGCATATTCATATGCCAGCTGGTCTGCTCCATGCGTTTTTACCTATCGTAACGTATAGGGATAATTAAAGCACAAACCAGACTTGCTTAGGTTTTTTAATGTCTATTTTGACTTATGAGAGTGATGCTATGTTATTTAAAAAATTTGCTATCGTAGCTGCTGTTGCTACAACTTTAGCTTTCGTTGGTTGTGCTAAGAAAACTGAAGAAGCTGCTGCTGCTTCTGCTCCAGCATCTGAAGCTGCTGCTGCAGCATCTGAAGCTACTGCTGCTGCATCTGAAGCTGTTGTAGCTGCTTCTGAAGCTACTGCTACTGCATCTGAAGCTACTGCTGCTGCATCTGATGCTGCTCCTGCTGCTTCTGAAGCTGCTCACTAATACGGGTTACCGTCTTAGTCAAAAAAGAGAACCTTTTAGGTTCTCTTTTTTTGTGCCTAAAACCTAATAATACCTTTCAAGGCTGAAAATCAAGGCTCTCTCTTAGTACTACTTAAGCAAGCTGCCATTATTCGCATATTTTAATGTATAAAAATAAAAAAAAGGCCTACTCGAAGTAGACCTGATTCACACGCATGAATAAAATTTATTCCTGCTCACTTCCTACACGCTGTCTGAATTTTTGACCAGCTCGGAAAGTTACAACACGGCGAGCAGAAATTGGAATTTCTTCGCCAGTTTTTGGATTACGACCAGGACGTTGACTTTTGTCACGCAATTCAAAATTACCAAAACCCGAAAGTTTTACGTGTTCACCTGCGATTAAGGCCTGGCTGATTTCTTCAAAAAATAGTTCGACCATTTGTTTCGCTTCACGACGATTTAAATTCGTCAATTCACTTAAATGATCTGCCATCTCTGCTTTTGTTAATGCTGTCATGACGCCCTCAATGTTGCCTGATAAGTGTTTTGCAACACCTCAATAATATGATCCATACCTGACTTAATTTCAGCATCTTCTAGTGTTCGCGATGGATGTTGCCATAATAATGCAAACGCCAACGAACGCTTACCATCTTCAACACCTTGGCCCGTATAAACATCAAAAAGCCATGTTGAATCGAGAAGCTCTCCACCCGTCTGTTGAATTAATTGCTGAATCTCTTTTACCTCAATCTTATCATCAATTAAAAGCGCAATATCACGTCTAACCGACGGAAAACGTGATAATTCTGTAAAATTAGATACATAAGATTGCAAAACTGCTGCTTGATCTAGCTCTGCTACCCAAGTTACCCCTAAATCAAGATCATTTTCAAGTGATGGATGCAGTCTACCAAAATAACCAATTGATTTTCCATCAATGATCACTTCAGCAGATTGACCTGGATGCAACCATTCACGTTGAGTACGCTGATATTCTGCTTGCACTCGACCTGCTGCTAGAATCTGCTCAACTTCACCTTTGATATCAAAGAAATCTATTGCTTGTGCTTTCGCATGCCATTGTTCTGGAACACGTGTTCCAACTGCAATCAGTGCCAGTGTTGGAATTTGCTTGAGATCATCAATATTTTGAGCGTTTTGATAATCAAAACGTAATCCTAATTCAAAGAAACGAACACGATTTTGTTGACGATTTAGATTGTATTGAACACACGGAATTAAACTTGAAAGCAATGTGCTTCTCATCACGGCTAAATCGCTAGAAATTGGATTCGCCAATGCCAGTGGGTTCACACTTGAGTTTAGTTTCTTTTCAAGTTTTAAATCGGCAAAACTAAAGCTAATTGCCTCTTGATAGCCCAATGTAACCAAGGTTTGACGCAATTGTACAAGTTCAAAACGATCTTGGTATTTAGCAAGTTTCACATCAAGTTGTGGCAACGCAATTTCAATGTTGTCATAACCATGTATACGAGCCACTTCTTCAATCAAATCTTGATAGATGGTCATATCATAGCGATGTGTTGGCGGTACAACGGTCCATTGACCTTGTGCATTCGAGGTCACAGTACAACCCAAACGCGTTAAAGCATCTGCAATAAAGTCACTTGGTACAGAATAACCAAGCAATTGATCGACCTGCGCTTGTTGAAGTTGAATCGCTTCACGTTTTGGCAATATCTCAGTTTTTTCAGCAACTGTAATCGGGCCAAAAGCAACTTCACCACGCTCGCCACCATTGGCATACTGCTGGATCAGTTGTGACGCTCGATCCATCGCGATGGCAGGCAATGCAAAGTCAACACCACGTTCATAGCGTTGCGACGCATCTGTATGTAATCCAAAACGGCGGGCACGTCCCACAATTGCAAGCGGTGCAAAGAATGCGCTTTCTAAGAAGATATCTTGTGTTTCATCTGTAACACTTGAATCCAGTCCACCCATAATCCCTGCAATAGCCAATGCTTTTTCATCATCTGCAATGACCATAACATCTTCAGTTAATTCAACATTTTGCTCATTGAGTAATTGCAGTTTTTCTTGTGCTTTCGCTTGACGTACCTGAACTGTGCCTTGAATTTTAGCCAAATCAAATGCATGTAGTGGTTGTCCCAGTTCCATCAAGACATAATTGGTAATATCGACCAAGATACTGTGGGTACGAATGCCCGAACGTGAGAGCGCTTGTTCCATCCATTCTGGTGTTGTGGCTTTGACATTCACATTTTTAATGACACGCCCTAAATAACGTGGTGCACCGTCAGTTGATACAAGCACATTTTTTTCATCATTGATCGTTGCTGCAACAGCTTGAATTTCTGGTTGTTGAATTTCAAGCTGGTTAATCACCGCAATTTCTCGTGCAATACCACGAATACTAAAACAGTCACCACGGTTTGGTGTAATTGAGATATCAATGACATGATCATCAAGTTTTAAGTATTCACGAATATTTTGACCAATAGGCGCATCGATTGGTAATTCAAGTAAACCATCAATTTTATCTTCCAGATCAATTTCAGAAGCACCACACAACATACCGTGTGATTCAATGCCACGAAGTTTGCCTTTCTTAATTTTAAAATCGCCTGGTAATACCGCACCAACTGTTGCGACAGGTGCTTTCATACCCACACGAACATTGGGCGCACCACAAACAATTTGTAATGGCTCGCCTGAACCAATATTAACTGTTGTGACTCGTAAACGATCAGCATCGGGATGCTGTTCTACGGTCAACACCTCACCCACCACAACACCAGTAAATGGTTTTGCAACAGGTGCTAATTCATCGACTTCAAGTCCAAGCATGGTAAGTTGATCGGAAAGGGTTTCACTGCTAATTGATGGATTTACCCAAGTGCGTAACCAGTTTTCGCTAATTTTCATGTCTTTATTTACCTTATGCAAATTGGCGTAAGAAACGCACATCATTTTGATAGAACATTCTTAAGTCATTAATGCCGTAACGCAGCATTGCAAAACGTTCCACCCCCAAACCAAACGCAAAACCTTTGTATTTTTCTGGATCAATACCAGCAGCTTGAAGTACATTTGGATGCACCATGCCACACCCCAACACTTCTAACCAGCGACCACGCTCATCCATAATATCCACTTCGGCACTCGGTTCAGTGAATGGGAAATAAGATGGACGGAAACGTACTTTTAAATCTTTTTCAAAAAATTCGTTTAACAAATTCACCAACAGGCCTTTCAATTCGGCAAAGCTGGTGTTTTCTGCAACGTATAAGCCTTCAATCTGATGAAACATAGGCGAATGCGTTTGATCTGAATCGCAGCGATAGACTCGGCCAGGACAAACAATACGAATCGGTGGCTGGGTCGTTTCCATTGTGCGAATCTGTACGCCTGATGTATGGGTACGCAACAAATGTGATGCATCAAAATAGAAAGTGTCATGCATTGCACGTGCAGGATGGTGTCCTGGAATATTGAGTGCTTCAAAGTTGTGATAGTCATCTTCAACTTCTGGACCTGTTGCAACTGTAAATCCAGCTTTGGTAAAGAATTGACAAATGCGCTCTTGGACTTGCGTGACTGGGTGAATACTGCCAATGTTCTGCCCACGTCCTGGCAACGTGATATCAATCGTTTCACTGGCCAATTTTGCAGCTAACGCTTGTTGTTGTAATACAGTTTGACGTTCCGTTAATGCAGCATTAATCGCTTCACGTACTGCATGAATTTTAGCACCTTCAACTTTACGTTGTTCTGGGTCCATTTTGCCCAAGGCTTTTGACTGCTCTGCCAGTTGACTCTTTTTACCTGTAAACTGAACTCGTACTTGATCGAGTGCAGCAATATCTTCAGCTGCCGCAATGGCAGCAAGTGCTTCAGTGGTCAGGGCTTCCAGTGACATAATTACTCTCAAAGCATCAATGTTAAAAAATTAGATAAACTCGCCATTCTAACAGTTTTTCATTGCTTTAATGAAGTTTCCAATACACGAAAATTCTATAGCACTCTGATTTATAAACAGGATAATATCGTATTTTGCAAATATTCAGATGAATATATTCAAACTGCAACAGGGGAATATCATGGCGTTCGACTCAATTTGGAAACAACAACTCACTTTGGTGAGCTATGGCAATGAATATCTCATGCATGATATAAGCCTCTTCCAATGGCGACAACATGCTATTTTTAATCAACATTTATTGCAATTCCGCGACTTATTATCGCAACATTTGTTGGCACAGCATTTTGAGGTATGGTTAGAGCAGCTCAAAAAACAAGGCGTAACCCGCCTTAGTCTACATGCCTCCAGTTTACTGAATGATGAGCAAAACCCGAATGCAAATGTTGAATTATTGCCCTATACACATTTTATAGTCAGTCACACTGCAACCAAAAAAACTGCATGGATTTGCGGACATGAGCTAGCAGAATGGTATAACGCCACCAATGAATATGAATTTCCAGAACATCAAGCTATTCAAATTCGCGTGGAAACCTTGTGGAGTTACGAATTACCTGCCAAATTGAGTAAAAAAATTCAGGCCGATTTACAACAACCTGACTGGGATGAAATTGAGCAATATCTTAATAGTGAACTCTTTCACAGCACTTACGCAGCTAACTTGCCAGCGTTCACAGATGAAGAATATACAGGGTCGTTACAGACCATTGCAGCTGATACCACAATTCAATCAACCCCTCACACCCCAACAGCAATTTTACCCTCTCGTTATAAAGCACAGCTTGCAAATGATTTGTTGTTTAAATTTGATCAATTGCAACAGCACCTAGCCAACAAGAAAACATCGAATGCTCAAAATGAAACGACCATTACCAGTCCAGAGCAATCACGACAATTACAACACTTCTCAGAAAAAGTGGATGATCTATTCGCTAAACTGATTGTAAAAATTGCCAATCATTATCAGAGCGCACAACGTAAAGTAAGTACATCACCGTCACCGTTCGATCAGGAAAAAGATAACATTCTACAATTTAAGTCCAAGTCGGCAGCACAAAAAAACCATGTGAGCAGTGGTAACGTCATTACGCTGATTCTCATTACCATTGCACTTTGTGTCGCAGCTTATTATTTTGGTTTTTAATTCTTCATCTTTCGAGATGATTTTTAGATGTAATGGATCATCTCAATATTCAAGCACTCAACATTGTTTTCCTGACATTCTTCATTAAAAAGTCAACAAATACTCTCGCTTTAGGCGGCATAAGGTAGTTTGGTAGCGACATGATATAAATGCTATCTTTCTGTGGTGGGACAATTTCATATTCTGGGAGAACCACCACTAACTCACCAATTTCGATTAATTTACAAGCAATAAAATTCGGTAAAATACCAATACCTCGCCCTTGCAATAAGGCATCCAGCATTGCATCACCATTATTCATCACTAATCTAGGCTGTATTAAAATCAAAGATTCCTGACCATCTTTGGTAAAACAGCATCTCGTACTGAATCCTCTATCCTTAGGCATAAAGACAGAATGCTGCCCAAGCTCATCTAAGGTATTTGGTAAAGCCCTCTCATATTTTTTGGCACAAACCAGAACATAATTCAGTGGCATCAATATTCTGGCCACCAAATCTTCAGGTGGCCGATTTGTCACCCTAACAGCAAGGTCATAATGTTCCCGTAATAGATTCACAAGGTTGTCTGAAAGCTCCATATCCACATGCACATCAGGATACTGCGCTAAAAAATGAGGCAGCAATGGTGCCAGTACCATTTTGCCAAGTGTAACGGGTGCCGTAATACGAAGAAATCCTTGTGGGATCTCACTATAAGTTTTCGCACGCGCCATCAGTTCATTGGTTTTTGCAACAATCGTGCGCGCCATTTCATAGATTTCTCGCCCTGCTTCCGTGACTTGTAAGTGTCTCGTCGTCCTTTGTAACAGAATAACATTCAGATCTTTTTCCAGACGATCAATCTGTCGAGCTACAGCCGAAGGACTCAGCAACATAGCTCGCCCTGCCGCTGAAAAACTTCCTTTCTCTACCACCTGAGTAAAGGTCACCAGATTAGGAAGCAATCCCTCAACATTATTTATGCGCACAGTGCAAAGCTCCTTTTCACATCTATCTATTCAAAAATGCCGAAATATGTTTAAAACTATACCTAACCATTCATCAATCTTTTTCTATGACGAACAAGAAAATAATGCAATAGGAAGAATCATATATGACGATTGAAGAGATAAGAAAGCACAGATTTGATATTGAACTTGCCCAAGCAGTATCAGCAGCAATGCTCGGCGATAAAAATGCCTTCGAATTTATCTCATTATCTTCATCTAAACGCTTCGATGCTCTACACAATAATCAAATCAATATTGGAACATACAAGGTTGTATACAGATGAACATTACAGAAAAACAGATTGGTACCATTCAGCTCACTGTCGCCATACTGCTATCTGGGACTATCGGTTACTTTGTTATAGAATCAGGGCAATCACCCATAAATGTCGTATTGATTCGATGCATAATTGGCAGTATTTGCCTAATCGCTTATTGCTTATATGCAAAACTATTTAACACAGCCTACCTCACATCTAAAAATTTAGGATTGATGATAGTGGTTGGGTTATCGATTGTGCTTAACTGGATCGCATTATTCAGCGCTTATCAATATGCATCGATTGGTGTTACAACCACGATCTATCACGTAGCACCCTTTATTGTGTTCTTTGTTGGCGCGTTCCTATTCAAAGAAGGCATTCGCAGATCTCGCCTCATTTGGCTACTCATTGCCTTCGTAGGCGTGATATTCATCGGAGACCCAGAAAGTCAAAATATCGCTGTTGGTCGCACCTATATTTTAGGCTGTGGGCTGGCACTTATTGCAGCAACACTATATGCCATGGCGACACTTGCCAGCAAATTTATCAATAATGTCCCGCCACATATCATTGCATTGTCCCAAATGCTTATTGGTGTAGTGGTATTGTCACCTTTTGCTGAATTCAAACAATTTTTTGGTACCACATTGTGGCAATGGAATTGTCTTTTCATTCTCGGCATTGTTCATAGCGCTTTCATGTATATCCTCATTTATGCCTCATATAAAAAATTACAGACAGCGACCATTGCAATCCTTTCCTATATCTATCCCGTTGTCGCTGTTATTGTTGATTACTTGGCTTTTGGTCATGTGTTCTCAACCTTACAAATCATCGGAGGAATCCTTATTCTAACTGCTGGTCTCTGCGGAACCCTTCATTTGAATCCATTTGCTTTAAAGAAAGCATCATGATTTTTAGTCCCTAATATATAAACAAACGATCATCTCAATTTTTTTGCTATTTCCATTAAAATGAAATGACTTTCATGCATATTCTCTATTACTCTATAACCGTATGTGATAACGCAATGGATGCGGTTTAGTTGAATGGAGAAATTAATGAAAAACATAAAATTAAAGGCGTTTATGATTGCAATGAGTGCTTTATTCCTACTGCCATTGCATGGTATGGCACAACTCAAGGAACAACATAATAAACAGCCCGAAAACTTTCAGGAGGTGAGTGACAGGCTGGACTTCCTTTACGGTTCACATATACCTTACCAAAAATTTTTAAAAGATTTTCAAATCTATATCCATAATGATGAGCGCCAAAAAGTTGCTGCGATGATTCATTACCCTATTAAAATTAATGTATATAATCAAAGGATTACTTTTACAACAGCACAGCAACTTCTACTCAAATATGATGACATTTTTGATCCAATGCTAAAACAAAGTATTCGCCAGCAAAGCTATGGAAATTTATTTGCCAACTCAAAAGGGATTATGATTGGTGAAAATGGTGAACTTTGGTTCTCAGGGCTCTGCCTTGATAAAAACTGTAAAAAAATTAATGTAAAAATTATCGCAATTAATAAATAACCGTTTATTTTTGCAATAAAAAAGACCGCCATAAGCGGTCTTTTTTGAATCTCTAAACTTATGCAGCAAGTGCAGTTTTAGCTTTTTCAGCTAAAGCAGCAAAAGTTACTGCATCATGCATAGCGATGTCAGCCAATACACGACGGTCGATGATTACTTGTGCTTTTTTCAAGCCAGAAATCAGACGGCTGTAAGACAAACCATTTTGACGTGCGCCAGCATTGATACGCGCAATCCATAAAGCACGGAATTGACGTTTTTTCTGACGGCGGTCACGGTAAGCATATTGACCAGCTTTGATTACTGCTTGGAACGCTACACGATAAACACGTGAACGAGCACCATAGTAACCTTTTGCGCGAGCAAGAATTTTTTTGTGACGACGATGAGCCACTACACCACGTTTTACAC
>JASGGM010000091.1:0-8852 GCA_047605045.1 Acinetobacter sp.
TTGAAACAGAGATCATCGACTGGAAATTAAGCCTACAGCTTGCCGCCAATAAAGAAGATTTGGCAGTTGATTTATTAAAAATGTTAGTCGATAGTTTTAAAACTGAATTAAATGAAATGCAACAGTTAATTGAACTTGAAGATTTTCCACAACTTGAACATGTGTTACATCGGTTATATGGCGCAACACGCTATGTGGGTGTACCCAAGTTACAACAAGTCACTGGTGAATTTGAACAATTCGTTTCAACCTTACGTAAGGAACGTCGAAAAGCGGATGATGCGTTTGTTCAAGAGGTTGAGAAACGTTTTAATGAATTAACCCTCATCATCAATCAGACCCAGCATGCAGCCTTGGCACTTTTAGACAAAAAGGGATAAATACATGCAACAGGATCATCAAAAAATTGCATTTCTCGGCATTGGGCTGATGGGCAGTCGCATGGTCAAACGTTTGCTTGACGCTGGCTTTGAAGTTGCAATTTGGAACAGAACTGCCCATGCATGTGAACCCTTACAACAACTTGGCGCCAAAGCACTTCACTTACAGGACATTGCACAATACCCGATTATCTGTTTATGTCTTGCCCATGATGCAGCTGTTCAAAGTGTCATTCAACACATTCAACCACATTTGAAAGCACAACAAATCATTGTTGATTTTTCAAGTATCTCTGTAGAAACAACGGTAGAACTTGCACACCAATTGGTTCAACAGAATATCCACTGGATTGATTCGCCCGTTTCAGGTGGAACAATCGGTGCAGAGCAAGGTACTTTGGTAATTTTCGCAGGTGGGGATACAAAACACATTGATCAGTTGAATCCAATCTATCAAGTATTGTCTCAACGTGTTACCCGTATGGGAGATGTTGGCACAGGTCAAGCCACCAAAATTTGTAATCAATTGATTGTCGCTGCAAATAGTGCGCTCATTGCTGAAGCCGTTGCACTTGCTGCACAAGCAGGTGTGGATACCACTTTACTTGCGCCCGCATTGGCCAATGGTTTTGCCGACTCTAAACCTTTCCAAATTTTAGCACCACGCATGGCGCAACATTGTTTTGAGCCTGTCCAGTGGAAAGTGCAAACACTCTACAAAGATTTGAATAATGCGATTATGCTCGCGGAAAAATTTCATCTGCATATTCCAGTCGCAAGCAGCGCACTCCAGCAATTACAGCAACATCAAAAACAGGGTTATGCCGATCAAGATCTATCGACCCTCATTCAACAGATTGAACATCCCGAACCAGATCGTAACAACTCAATATAAATACCAACAAGACCATCAGGAGCAATCCATCATGATTAAACTTGCCGTTAATTTATCCATGATTTTTAACGAAGTGCCACTCATTGAACGCTTTGCCTTGGCACATCAACATGGATTTAAATATGTTGAAATTCAACACCCTTACACTTTGAGTATTTCTGAACTACGCGATCAATTACAACAATATGATTTACGAATATGTTTAATTAATGTTCCCACTGCCGATTTATTGGAAGGTGGCAATGGTTTGGCATGTGTACCTGACAAAGAACTAGAATTTCATCGTGCACTGGATCAGGCACTTGAATATGCCATTGCACTGAATATTCCACGCGTCAATATTTTAGCTGGTCGCCAACCCCAAGATTGTGAGCTGCTTGAATGTTTAAATATTTATACCAAAAATTTAAAATTTGCATGCCAACGTTTACATGAAAATGGTATTAAGCCTGTATTTGAAATGATTAATGGCACCGACATGCCACATTTTCTGATTCAAAATGCGGCACAGGCTCAGGATATTTTAGATGCGGTCAATCATCCTGCACTAAAAATGCAGTTTGATTGTTATCACGCCGCCATGATGGGGGAAGACGTGTTAGAAACTTTGCAAGAAAATATTTCTGATATTGGACATATTCAATTTGCAGATTGCCCTGGACGTCATGAACCCAATACAGGGGATATTCAATTTTCTAAAATTTTTGAATGGCTAAAAAATAGCAATTATCAAGGATTTGTTGCGGCAGAATATCGTCCAAGCCAACATTCGAATGATAGCTTTGCATGGAAAGCTCAATTTTTTGATCACACATCATAATGATGCACATTGGTTGAATTTTTTGCTAAAAATCGCTATAGTGGATAGTGAATAATTGTCAGGAAAATTATCCCTATATGAATTTAGAACCATCGCCCAGCGCTTCTAATTCTCACGAACGCTCAGTGAATCATCAACCAAATGAAGTTCAAGCTTGTTTAAAAGTGGTTCATGAAGCCCTTACAGATGTTAAAGCAAAAGATATTCTAGAACTTGATGTAAGTCGCATCAGCAATGTTGCAGATGCCATTATTATTGCTAGTGGTACATCTACTCGTCATGTCAAAGCCCTTGCCGATAATGTTGCTGATGAAGCACGTAAGGCTGGTTTTCGCCCAATTGGTATTGAAGGTGAACGTGATGCTGAATGGATCTTAATTGATCTTGGTTATGTTGTCGTACATGTGATGCTGCCAACCGCACGAAAATTTTACGATCTTGAAAGCTTATGGCGTACAGCCCCAAACTCATCTGTTGCCTAATGTAAGACTTACTCGTTTATCGTTATTTATACCTAAAAGGAATCCACAAGGATTCCTTTTTCATATTCGGTGTGTCTCTCAATAAAAGACTATTGATTATTTTCATACCTAGCATGTCATTTTCAAATTTTTTATTTCTAATTTATGTAAAATAGTGAACTTATTGTTCAATAAAAATCAGGCGCGACCTGTAAATTCCACATGAGTATTCAGTTTTCTAAAACACAACTTGGCGCAGTCTACGCCCTATGTGCCGCATTTCTATTTAGCTCAAAAGCAATTTTTATTAAACAGGCCTATGCACTTTCTAGCTTGGTTGATGGCACGCTACTCATGGCGTTAAGAATGCTCAGTGCACTGCCCTTTTTTATTGCCATCGCATGGATTTATCGAAAACAGCGTAATCACGTCTTGTCCACCAAAGATTGGGGAATGCTCGTCATTGCGGGATTACTGGGTTATTACTTTGCAAGTTGGCTTGATTTTCAAGGCTTAATGTACATTAGCGCATCCTTAGAACGCATTATTTTATTTCTTTATCCAACACTGACGGTGATTGCTTCAAGTTTTATTTATAAACAAAAAATCACATTGAAAACCATATTTGCCATCGTACTAAGTTATGGCGGAACCATTATGGTGATGCTACATGAACAAAACGGCCTTGCCGGACAAGGCAATTTATGGCTAGGCGCAAGTCTGGTATTTGCCAGTGCCGTTGCATTTGCGGGTTATTTATTATTAACCCCCCGCCTGATCAAAAAATTTGGATCATCCAATTTTACGGGACTTGCGCTGACAATTGCATGTATTGGAACCTTAATTCATTATGCGATTGCCACGCCCGATGCTTTCACAGTACTCACTCAACTACCGATGAGTGTATGGTTATACGGTATTGCCTTAGGCATATTTGTGACCGTCGTACCTACTATTTTAGTCATTCAAAGTATTGCACGACTTGGGGCTTCTCAAGCTGCCATCATTGCATCCATCGGCCCGATTCTAACTATTTTGTTGGCCGTCGCTTTTTTAAATGAACACTTAAATGCATGGCAATGGTTGGGATGTGTTTTAAATATTATTGGCATTTTAATGATTAGTTTCAGTAAAAATCGGTTGAAGCATTAAGAATTAATCATAAATGTTGAAATTTCAAACATTTCGTTTTGGTCGTCATTCAGTATACAAACGCATTTTCAACACTGAGCGATCTATAACAGTTAAGGTGACGTCACCATTATTTTAGATTATTCACCATCGTTTCTAAATTGTTGCGGATGAGCATAGCCAAATTTACATCAATGCCTTGCAGCATTTTCTGCTCCAGCTGTTCAACTGCCTGATTACATTCCAACAGTTTGATATACCCCGCATCGGTTAATTGAATTAATATACGGCGCCCGTGAGTTGGGTCAGCATGACGCTCAATCCACCCCGCTAAGAGCAAGTCCTGCAAAATTTTATTGGCAGATTGTGGTTTAGTAAAAGAACGCTCGGCAAGTTTGGCGTTAGACAACGAGCCCTTGGCCGCCAATACTGAAAGTGCAGTATATTGCGGTAAAGTGATCCCCAATGCTTTTAATTCTTTTGTCAGTAACTTGCTAATAATGCGATCGACACGTGCAATCATATAACTCAGTTTTGGAGATTGATTGCTTAAGGCTTTAACAGTTTTTTCCATATTTTTACAAGCAGTTAAGAAGTATGATTTGACTTAAATCATACTTCAATTGATCAAAATTAAGTAGATTCGTAAGCAACCACTGTACTTGGCTTTGGCTTCCGTACAAGCATGAGTGCTGAAATTGCAGCAATCAGGATAATTGGAATACTTGCGCCAATCACCATGCTCGAACTACTTCCAATAGCCAACAGCATCCCTGCAAATAACGGCCCTGCAAAAGAACCGATCCGCCCAACAGCAACTGCCGTTCCAACACCTGTACCCCGCATTTCGGTTGGATAAAACAGTGCTGCCAATGCGTACAATGCTGCTTGCCCGCCCACAATAAAAATACCACAACCAACGGCTGCCAGTGCCAGTAAAGCGACACTTGGTGAAATTGCCAAACAACACAGTGCAACGAGAATACCTGCATAAATAAACTTCACCACGAAACTCATGCGTAGCTTATCTAGTAATACACCCATCATGATGGAACCCACTATACCACCAAGGTTATAGGCAATTTGCACATAATTGGCTTCTAACTTAGACAGGCCCTGTGCTCGCATGAGCAATGGCAACCAGTTCAATAAGAAATACAACACCACCAACGTGCAAAAGAAGCTAATCCAAATTTGTAAGGTGGTAAAACGGCGTTCTTTGGCAAATAACACTTCTAAAAATGGTACTTTGGAATGTTGGGCATGCGAGCTGAGATACGCTTTTGATTCAGGTAAGAACTTGAGCAATAAGGGAATCAATAGTATTGGTGCCAATCCCCCAATATAAAAAATATGTCGCCACTCGTTGTCGCCTGCCAGTGCCATAGCAACAAATGACGTCAGCATGCCACCAAATGGAATACCGCTATACATAATACTGACCGCAGTGCCCTTTTGCCGATCAGGGACGGCTTCCGATGCCAAAGTAATCATCATTGGCAATGCACCCCCCATCCCTAAACCTGTCAGAAAACGAATCAATAGCAGCAAATTATAATCGCTGGCAAATGCCGTTAACACCGACATCACGCCAAATAGAAGAATACTAAAAATCAGAACTTTTTTTCTACCCAAAATATCGGCTAAACGTCCACCAAGTACCGCCCCGGGGAGTGTTCCGAGTGTGGCTGCACTAAATGCCCATGCCATATGCGCATTGTCCAAAGCAAATTCTGCCCGCATTCTGGGGGCTGCAACTCCCATGGACTGTAAATCAAATCCTTCAAAAATTGCAATTGCAAAACAAAGTAATAACGTGATTTTCACCTTGCTAGCCTGCGCCAAAGTCTTGTCCATAGCTTTATCCTTGTTTCTGTCGATTGATATATCCGTTCAATCCATTTCTGTAGATGCTTTATTCGGCACCTCACAAAAATATCAGTTAAACTGATTCAAAAATCAACATATTTATTTTAAAATTTAATTAAAAAATATTTTTTAATTTAAATTTCAATTGCTTAAAAAATTTATTTTCAAATTCACAAAAAAGACTTGAATATAAGTTTAACTGATATTAAATTAGAACCATCGTACAAAAAATGTCATTATTTAAAGGAGTAATGCTATGACATACCAGAATCGCTGGGAAACCGTAGATGTACAAGTTGAAGATGGTATTGCCTGGGTAACCTTAAACCGCCCTGCCAAGAAAAATGCCATGAGCCCAACCCTCAATCGTGAAATGATTGATGTTTTGGAAACACTGGAACTCGATGCCAATGCCAAGGTGCTGGTGCTCACAGGTGCAGGCGATTCATGGACAGCGGGCATGGATTTAAAAGAATATTTCCGCGAAGTGGATGCACAACCTGAAATTTTCCAAGAACGTATTCGCCGTGATTCATGTCGTTGGCAATGGCAATTGCTACGCATGTATTCAAAACCAACCATTGCCATGGTCAATGGCTGGTGCTTTGGTGGTGGTTTTTCACCATTGGTTGCTTGTGATCTTGCCATTGCTGCCGATGAAGCAACGTTTGGTTTATCTGAAATCAACTGGGGAATTCCTCCTGGTAACTTGGTGAGCAAAGCCATGGCAGATACCGTCGGGCATCGGACTGCATTGTATTACATCATGACGGGTAAAACCTTTACAGGACAAGAAGCTGAAGCCATGGGACTGGTCAATAAAAGCGTTCCACTGGCCGAACTTAAAGCCGAAGTGACTGAACTGGCCAATATTTTGCTCGAGAAAAATCCAGTGGTGATGCGTACAGCCAAAAATGGCTTCAAACGTTGCCGTGAACTGACTTGGGATCAAAACGAAGATTACTTATATGCCAAACTTGACCAATGTATTGGGCGCGACACCGAAAATGGTCGTCAGGAAGGCATGAAACAATTCCTCGATGATAAATCTATAAAACCAGGACTACAAAGTTATAAACGCACAGGCTAATTCCACGTTATTTTCATTTTGGTAAGGATACCGCTATGCAACATGTACAGTTACTCATTCATGGTCAGGCACGAGATGCCAGCAATCAGGCCACTTTTGAACGAATCAGCCCGATTGACGGTCAGACTGCCAGTGTTGCGGCCGCTGCAACACTAACAGATGTTGACCATGCCATTGATTCAGCACAACAAGCATTCTTGTTATGGTCGACGTTATCGGCGACTGAACGGCGTTTACGCTTGCTTAAAGCGGCAGATTTAATGGACCAGAACACCGAGCGTTTTATTGAAATTGGCATGCGTGAAACGGGTTCAACGGCAACATGGTATGGGTTTAATGTGCATCTTGCAGCCAATATGTTACGCGAAGCTGCCGCCATGACGACACAGATTGATGGCAGCCTGATTCCTTCCGATGTGCCTGGTAATCTGGCAATGGGAGTACGGGTTCCCTGTGGTGTTGTGGTCGGAATTGCACCATGGAATGCTCCGATTATTTTGGCCACCCGCGCACTTGCCATGCCTTTGGCATGTGGCAATACCGTGGTGCTAAAAGCGTCGGAAGCCTGCCCTGCTACGCATCGTTTGATTGGTGAAATTTTACATCAGGCAGGTTTGGGTGATGGCGTGGTAAATGTGATTACCCATGCTGCTCAAGATGCCCCTGCCATTGTAGAACGTCTGGTTGCACATCCTTCCGTGAAACGCATCAATTTCACAGGCTCAACCAAAGTAGGAAAAATCATTGCAGAAACTGCTGCGAAATACTTAAAACCCGTCTTATTGGAACTGGGTGGTAAAGCGCCTGTTGTGGTCCTCAATGATGCCGATGTAGATGAAGCCGTGAATGCAATTGCATTTGGTGCATTCTTTAATCAGGGACAAATCTGTATGTCGACTGAGCGCGTACTGGTTCAGGATGAAATTGCCGATACATTTATTACCCAACTGATTGAAAAGACCCGCTCAATACAGGCAGGCGATCCAAGCAGCAATCAATACCAACTTGGCGTTTTGGAAAGTACCCGCGCTGCGACACGGATTCAGCATTTGCTGGAAGATGCCCAGAATAAAGGAGCTGAACTACCGCTTGGTATTCAAATACAAGATTGTGTGATGCAGCCAACGCTCGTGCTGAATGTTCAGCCCGAAATGCTTCTGTATCGCGAAGAATCATTTGGTCCTCTATGTACCGTACAGCGTTTTAAAACGGTCGATGAAGGTATTGCATTGGCAAATGACAGCGAGTTTGGCTTGTCTGCAGCTGTTTTTAGTCAAAATCTTAGCCAAGCATTAGAGGTTGCCAAACAGATTGACTCTGGAATCTGTCACATTAATGGCGCAACCGTACACGACGAAGCACAAATGCCTTTTGGTGGTACCAAATCGAGTGGTTATGGTCGCTTTGGTAGCAAAGCTTCAATTGCAGAGTTTACCGAATTACGCTGGATTACCATCCAGACACAAACACGCCATTATCCGATTTAAACGTCGGATTTGATGGCACTTACAACTTAAATAACAAATTGCATGATGCAAAAATAGAACGTGCGGTGATGCACCACTTTCCAAGGAGTGAAAGCAATGCAAATCAATGCGACGCAATCCCCAAATCGGGAGCGATATGTCAAATTAGGTCAACACGATATCGAGGCAATCTATCGGGATGATGTGCTGTATATCAATCCGAAAGAAAAGCTCAAAGCCTATCCGCAAAAATTGACTGATCGCTTGATCCATTTTGCACAGCATAAACCTGAACATACTTTTGCAGCGAAACGCAATCTACAAGGTGAATGGGTAAAGCTCAGCTATGCCGAAACTTTGCAACGAGCATGGCATATTGCGCAGGCTTTACATAACCGCAATCTTAGTCAGGACCGCCCCTTACTCATTCTGTCTGGCAATGATTTAGAACATTTGGTGCTTTCAATGGCAGCCATGTTGGCGGGTGTACCCTTCTCCGCTATATCTCCTGCTTACTCCCTCATTTCCAAAGATTTTGGCAAATTAAAACATGTCTTTGAGGTCCTAACACCTGGTATGGTCTATGCCAGTGATGGGCAAGCCTTCGCCAGTGCAATAGAAACCTGCACCCAGTCTGACATCGAGATTGTCACCAATACAGGGATTATCGGTACACATACCTGTACTGCATTTCAAACCTTACTGGATACCCCTGTCACCAATGTTCACGAATTTTATGA
>JASGGM010000092.1:0-8825 GCA_047605045.1 Acinetobacter sp.
TACGACCCTTACGGATCAACTGATTTGTTGTTGCCATATGGCAATTCTCCCGTTAATTAAAAACCTCAAAAAGAAAAACACCTCTTTTTAAGGGCACACAATTGTAGTCAAAAACCACATATTGGTCAATAAACATCGTGTATTACAACAGGTCATTCCTCAAAATGGCATTTTTAGAAAAAAATAAAGTTTTATCAGGACCATTTAAACCGTTGAGATCGCACTAATCGCTGAGTTCGCGTAGTCTTCACCTGCAATACATTACTCATTTTTTCGGCGGGCCGATTTAAAGTGTATCAACCAACTATGACAGCTATTTTTCTACTGGTTTATTTTTTAATCAAGTTATTTACACAATCCGCGCCGCAGTAGGCTAACAATCTCTACGATTGATCTGTATGATCATCCGTTTTATTGTCTTTAGAAGATGATGGCGCCACAGCCTCATCCGAAGCAACCGTGGCTTCTTTTTCATTTTCATTATTAATATCAATAAGATGATTAGAATTTGGCACATTTTTTTGCAATTCGACTGCTTTTTTATATGCAGCCAAAACATTTAACTCTGTTTCATGCTCATGCAACTGTAAATAATCACGTGCAACCGAAAAAACATGTTGCGATTGTGCACCAACATCCTCAATAAATTTCCAGCTGTAGCCTGCACTTATGCTTCCAGCAACCACGGGTGTTAAATACCTTAATGTAGAAAACTTCGGTAATTTATTCAGCCATTGCCATTTTAATTGTCCATTTTCATCCATAAATAAAAATTGATAACGCTGAATATCCTGATGCGAACCTATTAATTTTTGTAATTGCGTCAAGTCCTCATCTTTCAATATTTGACGTAATGCATTTAGCGCAAGCAATATGCCATGTTTCTCAGTTAAGGTATTCCAATGCAACTGATTAAAAATGTAATACACCACATCCTGATCCGTTTCATCTAATACAAAGCCGTACGCACGCCCAGTCTGGTAAATCGATCGAAGTGCAATGACGGTTGAAGCTGGAATATCAATTGCAATTCCAATAATGCCTGTAATTCCTGACAGCGCACCTTGAGAGGCCACAATCCATTTGTTTTGCTCAATTAATGCCTGACTCAAGCGTGCGGAACGAGACAAATCTTTTTGTAACGCCTCAATGCTTTTTACACCAGCCTGATCAAGTACTTTACTAACCGTCGCAGTTTGATCTGAAAATTGATTCAATCGCACAAAGAAATAATCTGAAATTTGCTGTTTCTTCTGTTCTGAAATTAAATTGCTGGCTTGATTAATCTTATTGGCATATTTTCCAAAGATAAATTGAGAAATTTGGGGCAGATGTCGATCAAATAATTGCTGAATTTGCGGAGAATTTGGTGAAGATGCCTGAGGACGTTCCTGCGCAACACCTTCAATGATATTATTTTGTTTAATAGGTGATGTAATTTTATCGACAGAATTTTTATTCAGCGCTTTAAATACATGTAGGCCAGTTTCACTGAGCTTTTTAGCCACTCTAAAAGTACGTTTTAATTTGCCCTGAGGGTGTTCATTATTAGAATTCTGCATACCACTTACTCCATTATTTTTTCTTGAATCTTGGATAGATACTAGAAGTTACAAGATCTTATCTCAACTTGTTTATGTATCTTTTGGTTAAGCTTACGACAAGTTGCTGAAAAATGTCGCAATCTCGAAAACCGCATCAGATTTGCCATAAGATTTAAAAAGGCTTTCTGTTATGATGTTGATCATTATGAACATGAGTTGTGCGCTCTCCATAGTCTCGATACAGTTAAGCTGGGTTTCAAAGCAGGCTTGCACACTCAATATACTTACGATTTAAGGGATATTTAGATGAAACGTGTCGTAATCACTGGTATGGGTATTAATTCATGCATTGGCAACACTCTTGAACAAGTGACCGAATCTTTAAAAAATGGGGTTTCAGGTACGCGTTTTAACCAAACTTATGCTGATCTGAATTTTAAGAGTCATGTCAGTGCAGCGGCTGAACAAGATTTTGACAATATTGATCGTAAACTTAAACGCTTTATGGGCGTTTGTGCGATGTATGCCTACAACGCTGCGGTTGCTGCAGTTGAACATGCAGGTTTAAAAGCTGAAGATTTAGCTGGCAATGTTCGTTACGGCATTGTAGGTGGTAGTGGCGGTGGTTCAACTGCTTCTGTTGTTGAAATGAATGACATTTTAACCACTAAAGGCGCACGTAAAGTTGGTCCATTCTTCGTTCCTCGAAATATGACCAATACCATTACGGCCAACGTGGGCGTGGCTTTTAAATTACAAGGTGTGGCGCATTCTGTTGCCAGCGCTTGTGCAACATCGGCCGATGCCATTGGTTATGCCTACAACCTTATCCAATTGGGTAAACAAGATTTAGTTCTTGCAGGTGGTGGTGAAGAAGACCATTGGTCTCAAAGTTTGTTATTTGATGCGATGGGTGCATTGTGTTCTAAATATAATGACACACCAGAAACCGCCTCACGTCCATACTCTGCTGACCGTGATGGTTTTGTCATTGCTGGCGGTGGTGGTTTCCTTGTACTAGAGTCTTTGGAACATGCTCAGGCACGTGGTGCAAATATTTTAGCTGAAATTGTGGGTTATGCTGCCAATAGTGATGGTGCCGATATGGTGGCGCCAAGTGGTGAAGGTGCAACACGCTGTATTCTTATGGCACTTGAAGAAGCCAAACAACATGGCGTTGAAAAACTTGATTATGTCAATACACATGGTACATCAACACCAGCAGGCGACATTACTGAACTCAAAGCGATGGAACGTGCATTCGGTGAAGGTAATGTTCCTGCATTTAGTTCAACAAAATCGATGACAGGTCATAGCTTAGGTGCAGCAGGTGTACACGAAGCAATTTATTCTGTGTTGATGATGCAAAATGACTTTATTGCACCTAACATTAACGTGACTGAAGTGGATGAAGGTGCAAAAGGTTTTGATCTTGTACTTGAAAAACGAGATACTGCTCTCAATGCTGTAATGAGTAACAGCTTTGGGTTCGGCGGCGTCAATGCCTGCTTGATTTTCAAGAAATGGGAAAACTAAACATAGGCGATTAGATGGATGCACCTTCCGTTGCGTTTTTATGGGTGAAAGCCTTTCATATTATTTCAGTCATTTGTTGGTTTGCAGCGTTATTTTATCTACCACGGCTGTATGTGTACCACGCCATGAGTGACGATGAAATTAGTCATAAACGCTTTCAAATTATGGAACGGAAGCTCTATCGGGGCATTATGTGGCCTGCTATGCTGGGTACATTCATTACCGCGCATTTTTTGGTCGATTGGGGTGATGCCACTCGGCATTACCATCAAGCTGCGTGGTTCTGGATAAAAGTTGCACTTGTGGGTATTTTAACGGTTTATCATTTTACATGTGGTTATTATCGTAAAAAGCTCATCGACAATGCCCATTATAAGTCACATAAATTCTGGCGATTCTTTAATGAATTTCCAACTTTTATCCTACTCGCAGTGGTTATCCTTGTTGTAGTCAAACCCCAGTTTTAACTGGGGTTTTTCATTTATTCAGCACATAGAAACGACATAATCATTTTAAAACATTAACAAACCATCGGTCTTAATTTCATTCAGCACAAAAAATGTCCGAACTTGTCGCACTCCTGGCAAGGCAATAATTTTCTCACTATGAAAGCGGTTAAAGGCAGCCAAGTCCTTTACTCTAATTTTCAGAAAATAATCGACCTCCCCTGCCACCAAATAGCATTCCAATACATTTTGCAAATCTCCCGCAGCCTGTTCAAATGCCTGAAAGCTGTCTGGGGTTGAGCGATCCAGCACGACCCCAACCAATACAATTGTTTCACGCTGAACCATGTTGGGGTTAATTCTGGCGCGTACATCCAATATTGCACCAATCTTAAACAAGCGTTGCGTGTGGTTCCAACAAGACGATGTACTAATCCCAACCAGTTTTGCTAATTCTGCATTACTCAGACGCCCATTTTGTTGTAAAGCCCGCATAATTTTTAATTCGAGCGTGGTTAAAATTTCCACATTTTGTGGCATAAAATAATCTCTCATAAAACATTATAATTTATGCATAATAACGCGATAATTTTTATTTTTTAAAAATATTCTCTCTTTTTTACTTATAAATAAGAAGCACATTTTTAAAAAAGATTGCTAATTTATTCTCAATTTGGGTATTCGCAAAAGCACTTACTTTTGCCACAATTCAGAACGTTCAATCATGCAAAAAATTATTCAAGATTTTTCTATTCCCGCGGTATTTGCAGGGTTTATCACCTTCCTCATCGGTATTAGCGTTTCAGCGGTATTGGTCATTCAAGGTGCACAAACACTTGGAGCAACACCCATACAAATTGCCTCATGGTTTTGGGCTTTGGGTCTGGCGATTGGCCTTTCTGGGTTGGTGTTATCATGGAAATATAAGTATCCTGTCGCAACAGCATGGTCGACTCCGGGCATTGCATTAATTATCGCCACAGGCAGCCACTACAGCCTATCCACGGCGATTGGCGCATTTATCGTGTGTGGCGTTCTCACCATTGTTGTGGGGTTTTCAGGAATTTTTCAGAAATTATTATCCAAGATTCCGCTCAGTTTAAGCTGTGCCATGCTTGCAGGCATTTTATTAAAATTTGGTATCCAGCTCTTTACGCAACTTGCGCATGATTGGGATTTTATTCTGAGTGTATTGGCCATCTATTTAATTGCAAAACGCCTCACACCTCGTTATAGCATTGTACTCACCGTGATTGCAGCGATGGGACTCTGTCCATTCTTCATGTCATTTCACATTCCTGCATTGTCTTGGTCACTCACTCATCCTGTTTGGATTACGCCAGAGTTTTCTGGTGCTGCAATCTTAGGCTTAGCCTTACCCTTGTTTATTGTGAATATGTCATCGCAATTTTTGCCGGGTATTGGCATGATTAAAAGTTATGGTTATCAGCCACATACCAATAGTTTAGTGGGATGGATTGGGGTTAGCCAAACTATGCTTGCCCCTTTTGGTGCATTCTCAGTCTGTTTAGCTGCGATTAGTGCTGCTGTTAGTTTAGACGACCAAGTCCATCCAGACCCTAAACGCCGCTATATTGCAGGTATCAGCTGTGGTTTGTTCTACATCATGATGGGTTTATTTGCGACTACGCTCACCAGTGCACTAATGGCGTTTCCACAAGTGTTTATTATTACACTGGCGGGTATTGCCTTGTTCGGTACAATCAGCCATAACATTGCTATTGCATTTCAGGAACCACCTGATCGTGAAGCTGCCCTGCTCACCTTTTTATTCAGTGCCTCTGGGGTACAGTTATTGGGAATTGGTTCAGCATTCTGGGGCTTACTATTGGGTATAGTGGTCAGTCTCATTTTAAAATATAAGCCCAAATCAGCTTAATAACACAAGCGTAGTTCAAACCCAAATACCATCTCCAAGCGCTGACACATGCCAGCGCCCTAAGCGGCTTTTCAATCATGATGACAAAAAGCATCTATTTCAATCATTATTTTGAACGTGACAGTTAATAATGCCTAATACCACGTATTTTAAATACGATAGATCGATGAAAATGGCATTATTTTAAACTTGGACATTATTTTAAACTTGGACAATACTCTAAAAGTTGTGAGAATTGATCAATGATTGCATAAGGCTGAGTACCTTGTAGTTCCTCTGCTGTGCCATAACCATATGATACGGCAATAGCTTGTATCTGGTTGTGCCGTGCACCCAAAATGTCATATTGACGATCTCCAACCATCAAACATTGTGCAGGCGTTAAATTTTCTTGCTCCAAAATATACGCAATTAATTCACTTTTATCACTCCTTTCTCCCGTCAGTTCACTACCATATGGAAATTTAAAATACTTCAATAAATCAAAATGTTCTAAAATTCTAATCGCATAAACCTGTGCTTTAGCAGTGGCTAAATAGATTGTATAGCCTCGTTCGCTTAGAGTTTCGAGTGTGCTTGCCACTTGTGGATAGACGTCATTTTCGAATAATCCAGTGACCGAAAAACGCTCACGATATAAAGCAACTGCCCGATCAACCAACACTTCATCTTGCGTATTGAGTATCTTAAAAAATGACGCTTTAATGGGTGGGCCAATCGTCCAGTCTAAATCGATATGATGTGCAAGTGGGTGACCTAATTGTTCTAAGGCATAGCGAATGCAAGTGGTAATGCCTAACTTTGAGTCGGTTAAAGTTCCGTCTAAATCGAGTAAAATCGTGTTAACCATAGCCACAAATCGTTCCAATACTTTAATTTTATTCACAATAATAAAATGGGTGTTGAGGTATTGAATGTATTAGATTCCATCGAATTGCTGAATAGTCAACAAACCCTCATAAAACTTTTCTATACTAACCTATATTTAAAGATTAGGGATATGTCATCGTGCGTGCAACTGTTCTTTGTTTTTCAGGTTTAGATCCTTCGGGTGGTGCAGGTATACAGGCGGACATTGAAGCGATTGGGCAAAGTGGCGCACATGCGGCCATTGCCTGTACCGCGCTGACGATTCAAAGTTCGCAGCATGTTTATGGTTTTGAGGCCACGCCCAGTACCTTATTGCTGGCACAAGCCAATGCTGTTGTGGGGGATTTACCCATTCGCTGTGTAAAATCGGGCATGTTAGGGACCACAGAAAATATTGCCACTTTAGCTCAGTTTTTAAGTGATCATCCTGAATTTCTTTATGTGCTCGATCCAGTGTTAGTTGCAAATAGTGGCGACTCATTAGGTGATCAGCCCACATTAATTCATGCATTTACACAGTTAATTCCTTTAGCGACCCTCATTACCCCCAATACCATTGAACTTAGAGCATTGACTGGCATAGAGAATATTGAACTGGCAACCGCTAAATTATTTGAGATGGGGGCCAAAGCTGTATTGGTCAAAGGCGGGCATGAACATACACCTGAACATATTCGAAATTTACTTTATATTCAGGGTGAACTGGTTTCTGAAACCACTTGTGCTCGTCTGGAAGGCGAATATCATGGCTCGGGGTGCTCTTTGGCGAGTTTTATTGCAGGCCGCTTGGCACAAGGTGATAATATTCAGCAAGCGGTAAACTTTGCGGAAACATGGTTATTCCATGTATTACAACAGGCTGAATCTCCTGTTGCCAATGGTCAGAAAATCCCAAAGCGATTTTAATACAATAGCTTAAGCTACTTTTGCCGAAACAAAAGTAACTCAAATCAAAAGTGAATGCTGAAACATAAATGTTTAAGACCAATCGATCAAACCAAGCGAATTTTTAATTCATTGGATTACAAGCGACTGAAATTAAAATATCTGTATTTCAGCAATAATTTTCCCTAAAACTTCAGTAATAATCCTACGCCATAGCGAAGACCATGTTCTGCTTCCGACTCATACTGTGTTGGCTGTGAAGACGCTTTCAGGCCTTGGTCATAGGCATAGCCAATTTCAACAAATGGCATGAATTGCTTGTTGATTTCATAGCGTGTTTGCACACCGACTTCTGCATGGGAAAGCCCCGATTTTTGGGCAATTTCTGCATTATCATGCAATACAATTTGAGCTTTAATGAAAGGTTCCGCAATCAATTTTTGCGTTAATAAAATATCCCGTTTGGCTTCTAATGACAGTCCAACATATTGATTCTGTCCAACATAAGCATAAGCATCGGTTTCAAAAAAATACGGTGCAAGCCCATGAAAACCAACAACGGCATCGAAGGCATCTTGGTCTCGCACTTTGTGACCATCGTAACGATAACGCAAACCTGCTTGGGCATCCCAAAATGTTGCAATGTTCCGACTATACAAGGCTTTCACATCGTACGCTTGTCGCTCTGATTCAGCTTTGGAAAAATCCCCTTTGATAAATAGTTTATTTTCATCCGTACCAATCCAACTTTCTAACTCTGTTTGTAATTCACCTTGCCCATGTTTATCCAATAACCATTTGTTTTCCAAGGTCGTTGCCGTATAAATCTCTGAGCCATGCAGATGCATTGCATCGTCCGATTGCGCCCAGAGTATTGGACTTACACCACTCATCAACATAGCAACGAATAACCTTGAACCCAAAGTACTCCATTGACCCACCTTACGAAATCGCTTAATGATGTGCATGATGTTCTCCTTGGGCTGGTACAGCTTGATTCATTTCGGCCATGTTCATATTCGACATATCCATATTGGCCATTTTTGCATCTGCCGACTTTGTTTCTGCTGAGGATGGCGTTGAATGAGCGGTTGAATCCACCTGAGCCACAATTAATTTATTCATCATCCCAGCAGTCATGTGGTACAACAAATGGCAATGGATTGCCCATTCTCCGAGTTCATCTGCGGTCAGTAGAACACTCACTGTTTGACCGGGAGGCACAATAATCGTGTGTTTATTCGGTTGATTTTGCAATAATTGCCCATTTTCCAGTTGTACAAACATGCCATGTAAATGCATTGGATGTGCCATCATGGTTTTATTATGAAAGGTCAAACGTACACGATCGCCATAGGCTACTTTTAACGGTGTGGCATGATTAAACTTCTGCCCATTCATTGTCCAAATATAGCGTTCCATGTTGCCATCCAAATTAATATTGATGGTCTGACGCACTGGACGCACATCTTTTTGTGGAATACGCGCTTGTAAGTCACTGTATTTTAAGGCCCGATGACCGTGTGGTGTAGATGCATCGGCCCATCCATTTGCGACAGCGGCAGGATTTTCAGGCTGGTCTTGCAAGGATGGATGATGGTCATGAGTCATCGTCGACATATCATGCTTCATTCCTGACATATC
>JASGGM010000093.1:0-8799 GCA_047605045.1 Acinetobacter sp.
TCCTGTTCTGCCAAGAACCGTGTCCAAGAAGAAAGATTGGATCATCAACCGAGTTGTGGACAATGCCATCAAGCTTTAATCCCATTACAGCCGATTGAGCTGAATGAAAAGAATTTCTCAGCTTTCATTCAAAATAGTGATTTACCGATTTTAGTGGATTTATGGGCAGATTGGTGTGGTCCTTGTAAAATGATGGCACCGTATTTTGCTGAAGTTGCCAAACAATATTCACATGTAATTTTTGCTAAAATTGACACTGAAGCGAATCCTCGTTTGAGTCAGGCATTTCATGTACGTAGTATTCCAACGCTGGTATTGATGGATAAAACCACTGAAATTGCAAGAGTGAGTGGCGCTTTGCGTGCACCTGAACTGAAACAATGGCTTGATCAACAACTTACCAAGATAGGAAATTAATGTGTCAGCACCAAATTTAAAACCTGAAGGCACTTTGTCGTTGCAGACGATTGCCATGCCTGCCGATACCAATTGGAGCGGTGATGTCTTTGGTGGTTGGATCGTATCACAAATGGATTTAGCGGGTGCAATTCATGCTGAACGTTTTAGCAAAGGACGTTGTGCAACTATTGCGATTAATCAAATGACTTTTCTGGTGCCTGTAAAGGTGGGAGATGTGATTAGTTGCTATACCAAAATTTTGAAAGTTGGGAATAGCTCAATTCAAATTCAAATTGAAGTGTGGGATAGTCATGATGCTTCACGACCTGCCAAACAAGTGACAGAAGGTATTTTTACCTTTGTTGCAGTAGAGAAAGACGGTCACAAGCGTCTTATTACAGAAGATGTAAAGCAGAAATTTGCTTTACAGAATTAATCCACCTCTGTTGGTGGCGTGAAAAAAGCCCTGAATATTATGATTCAGGGCTTTTTTATTGTATTCCAAAAGAGCACTTAATCTTTGAAATTGTTAAATTGTAGCGGTACACCAAATTGCTGTTCACGTAGGAAAGCCATAATTTGTTGCAAAGTATCACGTTTTTTATCAGTCACACGAATTTTATCGCCTTGAATAGACGATTGAACCTTAATGCCGCTTTCTTTGATAGATTTGTTAATTTTTTTTGCTGTATCAGAATCAAGACCATCTTTAAGCTTAATGACTTGGACGAAATTCTTACCAGAAGCAGCACCTTTTTGTGGATCGAGTGCTTGGATATCGATTTTGCGTTTAAAGAAGTGATTCTCTAACATACTGTAAACTTGTTCACATTGGAAATCGCTTTCCGTACTGATCTTAATTTCTTTCGATTTTTCATTAAGTTCGACAGAAACATCTTGCCCACGGAAGTCAAAACGGGTTGCAATTTCTTTTTGCGTGTTCTGAACAGCATGATTGACTTCAAAAATTTCCAATTCAGATACAATATCGAACGATGGCATAGTTTAGACCTTTACAAATGGATGAAATATTTGAGATGCTAAGAGGGTTTTCTTCATTTGCCAAGTGCTGTTTATATCAAAGGAGTGCAGAATGATCCGCAAACAAGAAATCACCACCTTTGAATTCCCCGAAGGTGCCGTAATTTGGGATGTCCGTGATCCAAAATCATATCAAGAAGGTCATATTTACGGAGCGATCAATCAGCCGATTGACACGTTGGATGATCAGATTCTAAAAAATGTGCAAGCGGATGAACCGATATATATTCTGTGTGGCGGTGGTAGCAAAGCGCCTCGTGCTGCTGAAAAATTAGAGGGTTATGATAGTTCCCGTGAATATGTTGTTTTAATGGGGGGCACGCGTGCAGCGAAGGCTGCAGGGTTACCGATCGAGCAAGCGTAAAAGTATTACTGCACTTTGTCAGTCAGGACAGAGTGCAGTTACAAAAATATCAAAAAATTATTTCAAAATTATTTCTTAAAATATGGTTTTTTAATTTTTACCTTTTTGACAAAGCGGCGTGGTGAAAGCTGCTTCATTAATTGTTCTGGAACAGGGCAAACTTCTCCAAAAACGTGTGCAACTAAAATTTCACTACATAATGGCGCAAACAAGAATCCTTTTGAGCCTAAACCTGCCAATGTGTAAATCTTACATTTGCTGTCTAAGTCTCCAACCAAAGGAAAATAATCAGGGCTTTGTGCTCTGATTGATGCGCGTCCATGCCATTGGGTTATTTCAGGTAAACTTTGAGCATACTGAGGTGCAATGTTGTGTAAAAGATCAAAGTTGTGTTGATGGTCTTCCTGTAAAACATCACAATCATCCCGATTTGGGTAAAACGATGCTCCAAGAATGAACTGATGATCGTTCAGTTGTGTACAGTAACCGCCATAGCTAAGCGCATAGTGTGGATTTAACGATGGAGTGTGCTTGTTTAACCAACTGACTTGGCCGCGAATTGGTTTTAAGTTTGGATAATTTTCAAATAGCGTGTGACTTTCTCCTGCACAACACAGCACCACATGATCGGCTTCTGCAATAGATTGGTGCTCGGCAAGGAGTTGATAGTGTTGTTGCTGTTGTTTGATGCTATCAATTTTAGTCAAAATTATATTGATGTTGGGGTGGGTTAGAATTTCTTCAGCAAGTTGTTGTGGAATCACTGCGCCTGCTTGGGTAAGTATGACGTTACCAGATAAAGAGGGTAGAGCATCGGTTTGTTGTGCAGGCTGGAGTAATCCATCTGGGTATTGCTGAATGAGTTGTAGCAGTTCCCCATTCTGTTTTAAGTCGAATTGTTCGATATGCAAGGGACGATATGCTTTAAATTGTGCATAGTATCGTAAAGCATATTGCCAACTGTTGGTCATTAAGTGAAAGGGCGTTTGTTCGGCTGGGCAGAGTTTTGGATTTAACAATGCCAGAGGATTGCCAGATGCCCCTGATAACGCACCATTCTTATCGTATATGCTGATTTGATGACCACGCTGTGCAAAAGCCCATGCGGTGCTTAATCCTGCGATTCCTGCGCCAATGACTGCAATATGTTTCTTCGATGGCTGAGTCATCGCTGGTGGCGAATTTTCATCGGATGGCGATTCAGGTAGAAAAGCTTTGAGCATTTCTCGTTTATGGCCAAACCCACGTGGTCGGGAAATATCGATACCATGCTGTTTTAAGCCGCGTTTAAGAACGCCGGCCACGCTAAAGGAGGCAAACGTTGTACCAGCGGCAGACAGTCGTACAATATGATCGAGCACATTGTGTTGCCACATTTCAGGATTACACGCAGGTGCGAAGCCATCGAGGAACCACGCATTGACGCTTTGGGTTTTGGGGATAATCGGGAATATATCTTCGGCATCGCCCAGCCATAAATCGAGGCTAAAGCGTTCTTTGGGAAAAGTGAGACGATGACAGCCAGCAATCGCCAATGGATATTGGGCAATGAGCTGTTCGGAAAGTGTTGCCAATTCAGGCCATGCTTTTAAGGCATGGGTTAAATCGGCTTTTGTTAAAGGAAACTTTTCGACGCTGATGGCATGAAGGTGGCTGTGATTATCAGGTCTTACATTTTGCCAAAGTTGCCATAGAGCGAGTATATTCAGCCCTGTGCCAAAACCTGTTTCTCCGACACTAAAATATTCATAGTCTTGAAGTTGGGCTAAGCGTGTGCTGAGATTATTACCTTCAAGAAAAACATGTCGAGTTTCGAGTAAACCATTATCTTTAGAAAAATAGACATCACCAAATTGTTTGGAAATGGGTACATCAATACCATCGATGTGCTGCCAATCCAAATCGGCGTGTTGTATCTGACCAAACATGTTTTTCCTAATTATAAAATGAATGACAACATTGGCTTAGTGCTATGGCTTACCATTGGCGACGGCGTTTTGTATAGACATAGCCAGCAATGAAAAAGCCGATTAATACACCAATGCCTAAGGTTGCAGCGCCATACATAAATAATTGTGCACTGCGTTCACTTTGCAAAACCTGCACTTGCACACCTAAATTATCATTTTTTAACTGTAACTCTTGGTTTTGTGCCAATGCTTCAAGATTTGCCTGTTCAAGTTGTTGCATACGGGTGGTCTGACTTTTCACCATTGCTTTGATTTTCGCATCTTCTTCTGCTTTATTCTTGGCAATTTGTGCTGGTGTCATTTCCACGAGTGAGGGTGGATTATTGCCCTTTCCTTGATTGGTCGTCGTCGGTGTCTGGGTAGTGTTGGTTGGTTTTGGGGTTACTACTGACGGCGCAACTGTTGTGGCCGTCGGTTGCGTTGCTGTTTCAACGGCCCAGACTGAACTAGAGAGCAGACATAGTCCAAAAAAACTGGATACAACAACACGCATGATCTTATCCTTTAGGGAAAACTTGAATGAATGGTTTTACATCGACATTACTATATACGCCAGCTTTGACATAAGGCTCTTCGGCAAGCCAGATATCAAGTTGTTCACGGCTGTCAAAGTCGACAATGATAACACTGCCGTAAAAACCAGCTTCAATTGTACCGGGTTGTTTCGGCATGGGACCCGCAACTAACACACGACCTTCAGCATTAAGCTTTTCAAGTCGTGTCAGATGCTCTGGACGTGCGGCCAGACGTTGTTCAAGTGTTCCTTCCTTGTCGGTACAGGTAATAACATATAAAGCCATGATCGTTCCCTTATTTAAATTGGTTTATTCTTCAGGAGATTTGAAGTGTTTGCGAAGCACAACAAACTGGATAATGATAAAAGAAAACATCACGATCATGTCACCAAAAGCGGTAAATTCACCCCAATATTTTCCATTTGCGAATAAAAATGCAAAAAATACATGCAATCCTGACATGACCACAAACATGACAGCCCACGCATAATTAAGTTTTTTCCAGCCTTGTGCTGTTAAATTTAAAATAGGGCCAAACATGCGTTGAATGAGTGGTGTCCGATCTTTGCTGAATAAAGGTGAAAGTACAAAAGCACCTGCAAAGACAAGGTTCAATAATGCAGCTTTCAAACGGATATAAAAATCATCGCTTAACATGAGCGTCACACCGCCAAAAATAACGGTCATGAAGAGTACAATCCATTGTTGTTTGTCGAGGCGAAATTTTTGAAATACAAAAAGTGCACCGTAAACGACTAACATTGAAATAATTAGACCAGTGGTTGCTGCTAAAATATTGTTGTTGTCGACACCACCAGGTGAACCAATCAGTGTTAAGAGTGGATGATGTTTATCGGTGGGGTCAACAGTCTTATAAAGATAAAAGAAAATGATGAGCGGCACAAAGTCTAAAAGTGCTTTCATGTTAGAGTATCTAATCCAGTTTCGTGAATGGCATAGTATAAAATATGCAGGGCATAGATTTACATACACATAGCAATATTTCTGATGGTCATTTGTCACCAGAGCAATTGGTTTTGGCTGCGGTGGCTCAGGACATTCATATGTTGGCATTGACCGACCATGATACGATGCAGGGACTGCTACAAGCAGAGAAAATGGCCAATGCACATAATATTCAATTGATTTCTGGTGTTGAAATATCGAGTCAATGGTCACGCCCAGCGACTAAAAAAAGTTATGGCGTCCATGTTGTGGCATTGAATATGCAAAATCCCGAACCTTTACTACAAGTATTAGAACAACAAAAGGCAATACGGGCAGAACGGGCGAAAATCATTTGTGCAAAATTACAACAGATTCTCAAACATGATTTTTATCCTGAAGTTTTAGAGAAGGTGGATGGTTATGCAGATCGTATTACGCGTAGTCATATTGCACAAGTCTTGCTCGAACGCAATGTGGTGAGTCGATTACAGCAAGCCTTTGACCGATTTTTAAAAGAAGGGAAATCTGCTTATGTGAAATTTGATGGTATTTCATTGGCTGAAACTATTGCGGTCATTCATCAGGCACAAGGATTTGCTGTTTTGGCACATCCCACACGTTATGATTTATCTGCGACCAATATTCGCTATTTAATCGAATTATTTGCTGAATTGGGCGGCGATGCCGTAGAGCTACCTCCTGAAAAAGAAGCACCTGCTACTCGCCAAATGGTCGATCGCATGATTGCACAACACGGTTTGAAAGTATCGATTGGCAGTGATTTTCATGGCGATCATATGCCGTGGTTGAAGTTGGGACACACGCCTAAACCCAAACCAGATCAGTGTGGGATTTGGACGTGTTTTGTCTAGCCAATACCTGTGATTTATAAGAGTCTATGATCGTTCGCGTTGATGGTTTCTGGTAAGGATTGTCCCAGTGTATGGAGAAGTTCGCGTTCGATTAAACGGACCATTGAATCTAAGGGCAAGTCGTTATCTTGTGTTCCAAATGGTTCTTCCAGTTCTGAACTCAGCATATCTAAACCTAAAAACATATAGGCCAATAAACCGATCAAAACAGGTGTCCATAGTCCTAAAATAGATCCCAAACTGAAAGGCAATAGAAAACAGAAACAATAAACGGCGCGATTGAGCAAAACGGAATAAGCAAAAGGCAGGGGTGTACTGGCAATACGGTCACAGCCCGCTTGAACCATGCCTATTTCTTCGACATGATGGTTTAATTGTACATATAAAATATCACTGATTTCACCTGCTTGTAAGGCTTGCATCAGTTCCTGTTGAATTAAACCAAGTGTGTATTGTGGTGCATTTAAATTTTGATTGAGTTTATTGACTGCAATTGCATCTAAGCGTGTCGTTTCTAAAAATTGCTCGGGATGGGCGGTTTGATGGCGTAAACGGTCACGCAATACATTTGCAAAAACAATGACATGATGAATAACGCGTTCTCGTCGATCATGACTTAAAATTTGAGCATCTCGATCTAGATGACGTGCATTGGCAACGAGTGAACCCCAAAGTTTGCGCCCCTCCCACCAGCGGTCATAACAGGCATTATTTCTAAATCCAAGGAAAATAGATAAAATTACGCCAAAAATGGTAAAGCCAATAGTTGGGACTTCAGGAACATGTAAGATATTATGATGAGACAGAAACGCGATGATGGCGGAAATACTCATCAACACCACTAATGCAGGCATCACTTTAGGTAGAATGGTACCTTGCCATGAAAAAAGAAGTCTGAAGGTATTGGTTTTATCACGTACAATCATGAGGAAGTCACTGTTTTTAGTTAAACAATAAAAATATCAGGTTGGATTAGATGGGTGCATTTAGCAAACCATGCTCCATAAAAGAGCATGAACCGATTGGGGAAATAATGCAATGATCTAATAGCTTGATATCCAGTAATTGACAAGCGTGGCGAATGTGTTGTGTTAAATCAATATCTGCTTGTGAGGGAATTGCTTGGCCAAAGGGATGATTATGTGCAATCACAATATGGGCAGCATGTTGTTGAATGGCATAGCGCATTAACTGATTAATAGAAACATTGCATTGTTGTAATGAACCAAAAAATAGCTTTTTAAAATGCAGTTTGCATAGATCTGCATCAAGGCAAAGTACCGCAAAAACTTCCTGTTTTTCACCAATCAATTCATAGCGTAAATAATTAAGTACGGCTTCGGAATGGTCAAAAGGTTGTTTCGCCGTGGTATAGGCCTGATGGATATAGCGCCGCCCCAGTTCTTTGACAGCCATTAGTTGTGCATATTTTGTTGCACCAATTCCATTAAATTGTGAAATGTCTTCTTGTGAGGCATCGAATATTGGGTTAAGTCCACCAAAATGCTGGATCAATAAACGTGCGAGCTCAACGGCGGAATGTTGTCGTGAACCTGATCTTAAGAAGATAGCCAATAGTTCAGCATCGGATAAACTTTGTGCACCTTGATTTAATAAGCGCTCACGTGGCCGTTCTTGTTCAGGCCAATGCTTGATTGACGTATTCATAAAACCCCAAAATAAAAAAATTATTGTGTTTTGCCCAGTCCAGTTGGGTCTCATCGTATTTAATGCTATTGTTGGCGACACTGCAACACAAAGGTAGCCATCTGTGAGCTTTGATGTAAGTGTATTCTCAAGTAAAAACATTATTTTAGCGGTAACAGGCGGTATCGCTGCCTATAAAAGTGCCATTTTGGTGCGCCGTTTAAAAGATTATGGTTTTGATGTGCGCGTGGTAATGACACAGGGCGCACAAGCATTTATCACGCCGCTCACGTTTCAGGCACTCTCAGGAAATCCTGTTCATACTGAGTTGCTCGACCCTGAAGCAGAAGCTGGCATGGGACATATTGAACTGGCACGCTGGGCGGATTTAATTCTGGTTGCTCCTGCCAGTTGCGACAGTATTGCTAAATTTGCCAATGGTCTAGCTGATGATTTACTCAGTACCTTATATTTGGCAACCAAGGCGCCAGTATGGGTTGCTCCTGCCATGAATCAGCAAATGTGGGCAGCCAAAGCCACACAGCGAAATTTACAGACGCTGGTGAATGATGGTGTTCATGTCATTATGCCTGCATCGGGTTTACAAGCCTGTGGTGATGTCGGTCTTGGGCGTATGCCAGAGCCTGAAGAATTGGCAGATCAAGTAAAGCAATACTTTCATCAGGCACAACGTGCATTGGCTGAAAAATTTGGCTTATTGGCAGGGAAGAAAGTCACCATTACGGCAGGGCCGACGCGTGAAGCGATTGATCCTGTTCGTTATATTTCTAATCATAGTACTGGGAAAATGGGCTTTGCCTTGGCAAGTGCCTGTTATAGTGCAGGTGCAGAAGTTACTTTAATTGCTGGCCCTGTGAGTTTAGATACCCCCAATGGCGTGCAATGTAAAAATGTGACGTCAGCACAACAAATGCTTGAACAAAGTCTGCAACAATTACAGCAAGGCTGCGATATTTTTATTGCGACTGCGGCTGTTGCTGATTATCGGGTAGCGCAAGTGGCTGAGCATAAAATTAAAAAAG
>JASGGM010000094.1:0-8797 GCA_047605045.1 Acinetobacter sp.
ACTGGCAAAATTTTGTATGTATTGAGTGTGGTCAAATTTCAGATCAAAAACAAAAGCTTGCCGTTTCGGAGAATGTCGTTTTCCATTTGTTAATTGCTGCAAAAACAGCGGCAGCATAAACCTACCAAATACCTACCCAACATATTCTATTTTAATCATGAGTATTGTTCTGAATGCCATAGCGCCACGCTGGGCAGGAGAATCATCCTCATGTTGATTATAAGGAGAATATGAAATGGGAAGCACAATGAAGGCTGCTGTTGTTACAGCATTTGGTCAACCTTTAGAAATTAAAGAGGTTGAGATTCCAAAAGTGACGTCAGGGAAAGTATTGGTCAAGGTCTTTGCGACAGGTGTATGTCACACAGACCTACATGCAAAACAAGGAGATTGGCCAATTAAACCAACCGTACCTTTTATTCCAGGTCATGAAGGCGTGGGAGAGGTCATTGAGATTGGTGAGGGCATTACCCATTTAAAAGTCGGTGATTTAGTCGGTATTCCATGGCTGTATTCAGCATGTGGTCATTGCGATCATTGTTATGCAGGGTGGGAAACTCTATGTAAAGCACAGCAAAACTCAGGCTATTCGGTGAATGGAAGTTTTGCAGAATACTGTCTTGCAGATGGTGAATACGTTGGTGTTATTCCAGAAGGTGTCGATATTCTGGAAATTGCGCCAATTTTATGTGCGGGCGTAACGGTTTACAAAGGTCTAAAAATGACCGAAGCCAAAACAGGGGATTGGGTTGCCATCTCTGGGATTGGTGGTTTAGGACATGTTGCCATTCAATATGCAAAAACCATGGGTTTTAATGTTATTGCCATTGATGTGGATGATTCGAAAACTGCATTGGCGTTGAAACTTGGTGCAGATGTTGCGATTAATGCATTGAAAAGTAATGTGAAAGAAGAAGTTTTAAAAGCCACAGGTGAGGGATGCCATGGTGTATTGGTGACAGCGGTTTCACCAAAAGCATTTGAACAGGCAGTGTCGATTGTTCGCCGTGGCGGTACCATGGTATTAAATGGTTTACCCCCTGGTAAATTTGATCTTTCCATCTTTGATATGGTACTTGAGGGTATTACGGTACGTGGTTCGATTGTAGGAACACGTTTAGACCTGAAAGAAGCACTGGATATTGCTGCGCGTGGTAAAGTGAAAGCAACCATTGCGGTTGAACCACTTGAAAATATCAATGATGTTTTCGAACGTATGGAACACGGTAAAATTGATGGGCGTATTGTACTGGACTTGCGACTTTAACTTATAATTTAATAATATGTCTTAATAAAAAGAGAGGGTTGCGACCCTCTCTTTTGCATTATTCCAGCATTAACCGTGAACAATACGAATAATATTATGGCTAAAGGTATTGATTAGGACATAATCGCCGTGGATTTTATACCATTTTTGCTGATGCCCTGGACGTGGTAACTTCTTGTAGTGACGATAATCGATGGGTGTTGCACCACGAAAATGCTGAGAAGGAACTTTATGTCCTACACGCCAATCACGTGATGGGCGAATATCCTGACGTGATTGATTTTTGATTGGTGATTTATGAATTTCATGGCGTTCAGGCTCATGACGGATGTCATTTGGTGCTGCAAATACTGCTGTAGTTGCAATTGCTGTAGTTAAAGCCAATACAGTTGATTTAATTAATAGTTTCATCATTTATCTCCTAAACAGGATATTCTTTACGATGTCGTCATTAAATCAATATCAGGCATAAATAACATGGATAACCTGTTGTTAAGGTTTTAATAATATGAATAAAATATGAATAAAACTGCACTAATGTTAATACCCCATAACTGGCATAAGGTTTTGTTACATAGCGATAAAAAAATAGGGGTGTTAATCACACCCCCGCTGTAAAAAGTTACTTATTTCGCTAATTCCGCTTCAATGGCAGCCAAAACTTCAGGATTGTCCGCGGTCAAGTCGGGGGCAAAACGCGCAACCACTTCACCCTGTTTATTCACCAGAAATTTTTCGAAGTTCCAGAGCACTTCAGGTTTCGGATTTGGCGTTAAACCATATTCAACCAAATCTTTCCACCATGGCCCTTCACCAATACGTTCAGGTTGAGCTGCAATTAGGGTTTGATACAGCGGATGCTTATCTTCACCTGCGACGGAAATTTTCGCAAAAAGTGGGAAATGCACATCGTAAGTGAGAGAACAGAATTGTTGAATCTCATCATTACTGCCCGGTTCTTGTTCCAGAAAATTATTGGCAGGGAAGCCTAAAATTTCCAGACCTTGTGCTTTTTTCTCTTGATACAGCTTTTCTAAACCTTCGTATTGTGCTGTTAAACCACATTTGGAAGCAACATTGACGATGAGTAACACTTTACCCTGATATGCATTTAAAGTGGTTTCTTCGCCTGAAATGGTGTTCACAGGAATGTTATAAACGGAATTGCTCATGTCCTTGCTCTTTGAATAGATGGATGATTCTGTTGTAAGGGGAATTGAGCAAAATTACAAGACGTGTTTGTAAGATTGCATGTCATGCAGGATATGTAAGTGTGGTCGATGGTGCATACATAATTTCAGCATTCGTGATTTCTGATAGAAATTCCCCCTTTAAGGAACTTAAGCATCACAACAGGTTTTAGGATTGTTCAGCCCTTTTGCCAAAGTAAACACACTCATCAGCGCCAGAAAAATAAAACTCAGCACACTATAAATTAGGATGCTTTCATTAAAATGATCGACAACTATGCCACCCAATAATGAACCTGTTGCAATCATCACTTGAAACATACCCACAAAAAGCGGCATGCCTTTTTCAACTGCTTTGGAGGCATGTAAAAACATCCAGATATTTGCTGAAGTTGGAAATGCACCAAATGCGAATCCCCATAATGCGGTCAGTAAATATGCCCCAAATTCATGAACAGCAAAAATCGGGAAGGTAAAAAAGACAACAGCAAAACACAGTCCGACAAAGGCTAGGGTGTAACGAATATTCAGGTTACCACTATACCCTGCAAAGGCATTGCCAAAAACGCCTGCAATCCCATACAGCAATAGCAGTGTGCTGATGGTTGAAGTATTAAAGCCTGCAATATGTTTAAAAAAAGGTGCTAAATAACTGTAGGCACAAAAATGTGCAAGTCCAATCAGTAAAACAATCAGCATGCCTAAACGTGCTTTTGGAACACGTAATAATGCGGGCAAATCTCGTAAATGGATGGCAGATTCAGGAATTAATTTTGGCAAAGAGAAGATTTGAATTAAAAGCACAAGCGTGCCGATGAAGGCGGTAATCGCAAATGCACTGCGCCAACCATACAATGTACTCAGCCATGTTCCAATGGGAACACCCAAAACTGTAGCTAGAGTGACACCCGCCATCACAATCGCAGTGGCTTTGGCAATGGGGAGCTGTCGGGGGGCAAGTTTACCACTCAAAGCAATGGCTGTTGCCCAAAACCCACCAATTGCAATGCCTAAAATTAAACGACTGAACAGCAAAAATGCAAATGAATTTGCAAGGGCCGTCATGCTATTGGCTATGACCATAATGGCGGTTAATAAAATCAGGACATAACGCCGATCAAGACGTTTAAAAGCGACTGAAAGTAACGGTGCAGCCAGTGCGCCAGCAATACCAGGGAGGGTAATAATTAATCCAGCGGTACCTGTTGAAATCTTTAATTCAGTGGCAACACTGTTCAGTACGCCAACAGGTAGAAATTCACTGGTGACCAGTGCGAAAGCGGCGACAGCAACCGCAAGTAATGCAGACCAACTGCCTTGCACGGTAGGGCTTGGGGCTAAGTCTGCTATGGGGCTATGTTCCATGGCAAAATCCTAAAAAATGCGTTTTAAGGTGAGGTTTAATTTAATAGTGATCGCTATAAAAATAAAATAGTTGAATAAAGTTGAAACGTCAATTAATTTATTAGTGATTGTTATAAAAATAGCTGTTGCTAACATGTTGGATCATAAAACAGATGAATTGCCTGTAAATCGGGATACTGCAAGTGTCTTGAAAAAGAAGCGTGGACGACCAAAATGTTTTGATGAGCAGCAGGCACTAGAAAAAGCCATGCTTTTATTTTGGGAATATGGCTATGAAGCAACATCCATTAATGACCTGACACAGGCTTTAGACATTACCGCACCAAGTCTATATAGCACTTTTGGCGACAAAGCCTCGTTATTTTATCGTTGTATAGACTATTATCTAGAATATGAAGCCTGTCCAATCGTCCCTATTTTTGCCCAAGCGAAAAGTGCAAAAGTGGCTTTCGAAATTTATTTGTACAATAACATTCAGCGCTTAGTTCAGCCGAACAAACCCTCTGGCTGTATGCTTGTTGTGGCAGCAGTCAATTGTTCTGAGCAAACGCATGCGGTACAGCAAAAAGTGCTTGAAAAACGATTGCAAGAAAAAGATAAACTTGCACAACGGTTGCAACAGGCAGTGCAGGACGGAGATTTAGCCCGCAATGCACCCATTAATGAAATGACAGATTTTTATGCAACCGTATTACAAGGGTTAACCTTGCAAGCTCGGGATGGTGCGACACAAGCGCAGTTGCATAAAGTGGTGCAACATGCCATGCGATTATGGGATGGATTTCATCAAGAACCTTAAAGGATTCCTTATCGGTCTGCTGATGGATGATTAAACGATCTTGATAAACTTTTGAAAAAAGAGCACAGTTAAATCATTTCGATCAATCAAATGCTATGAATTACAGTCTATATTGTGCTGTTTTTTGGGCGACCACAGGCATCTTTGTTAAAAGTATTGATGGTATTGCGATATCGGTGATACTGTTGCTGAGATGCCTAATCGCCGCACTGTTTTTGTTCATAACATATCGGTTATTGAAACGAAAACAATTAGAACAATCGCCATTACCACGTTTTTTAACATATGGCATGGTTGCGGTGATGCTGTTTTATTACATTACCGCCACGTACGCTTTTATTTTTGCTCCAGTGGCTTTGGCAACCCTGTTGATGTCGTTATCCCCCTGTATGGCAATATTATATAGAATAACAACGAAAGAAAAAATTTATCATTATGAAATAATAGGATTTATGCTCGCATTTCTGGGCGTTTTTCTTTACGTTTATCCTTCATTTCATGCCTCGCGGACAGCACTTTTTCAATTACTGTTCGGCTGTTTTTTGGCATTCTCGGCTGCGGTTTTTAAAGCGGTCAACTCCATTATGATTTGGAAAAACAAAGAAATCCTAACAACACAGCATTTTGATAAAATTCATCTACAAACATTCTTGTTGGGCATCGTGGTGATGTTTATTCTTTCATTGGGTGACTTCAACGCAATGGTTATCTCTGAACAGAATGTGGTTCTTCTGCTTGGCTTGGGTATCCTTTCCACCGCAATACCCAGTGTTTTAAACAGTGTTGCATCGATTAAAATTACGCCAGTTATTCATAATATTATTGGAATGTCGACTCCCGTGTTTGCCAGCCTTTTTGCTTATGCGTTTTTGGGAGAATCATTGACAACGTGGTCTATTTTTTCACTGCTATTGTCACTCTTGGGCGTGCTTATGATTATTGTTTTTTCCGCTTTATTTGCAAAAAGATAATGTTTTGCTGTGTATGAGATTTATTTTTTGAATGTTGCATGAATCCCTGACCGTGTTCCTGCCTATCCATATCTGAAATACTGTATTTCTTTTAAGCCAGATATTGCGCACAATAGCATCATGCCAAAACATGAGAAAATTCACATGCAACAAACACCTAAAGCCATTTGGTGGGCTATTTTTCTACCGCTGATTGCTGTATTAATCTGGTCGTTGAACATCGCTATTACCCGTTATGTTGCAGACTATATTTCTCCTGTAAGCATTAGCTTTTATCGCTGGTTGATTGCATTTGTGCTACTCACACCATTCATGCTGCATAAAGTATGGAAGCAACGCCATATTGTTCAACAACATATTGGAAAATTAGCTGTACTCTCGGCGTTTGGTATGGTGCTGTATCAAGGGCTGGCATACACGGCCGCACATTATACTTCCGCAACCAATATGGGCATTATTAATGCTTTTATTCCAATCTTTACCATTTTCGTATCGATGCTGATTTTACGGGATATTCCCAATATATTTGCCGTATTTGGCAGTATCTTGTCCTTTATTGGCTTACTTTATGTGATGGGGCGTGGCGATTTCACAGCATTGCAACAATTCGGACAGCATTGGGGTGATGTGCTGATGATGATGGCTGTGTTCTTTTATGCATTTTATGGGGTGTTTCTAAAGAAATGGTCACTGCCTTTGCCATTGTTGGTGAGTGTTTATGTGCAGATTGCTTTTGCCTTGATTTACCACATCCCATTCATTACGTTTTATGGATTGGATGCCATTAATACCCATAATATCTGGAGTGTCGTGTATGCAGGAATTTTTCCATCTTTGATTGCACCGACATTATGGATGCTCGCAGTTCAGCATCTTGGGCCAAATCGCACCAGTATTTTTATGAATTTAATGCCTGTGTTTACGGCAATCATTGCATATTTCTGGTTAGCAGAGCAGTGGACGGTTTATCACAGTCTTGGTGGCTGTATGATTTTGATTGGCATTGCCATTGCCCAGAAAAAAACAAGTGTGAAAGTCTGATCATTTAACCTCGATCTATCAATGCTATTTAGTATCGAACCGATATCTGTTTCAAATAGGGTGCCATCAACGATGAATTTGATCTATCTACATGGTTTTCAAAGTAGTCCGAAATCGGTGAAAGGACAACAATTGCAACGCTATTGTGCGCAATATTATCCAGAGATTTGTGTGCATGCACCTGATTTAAACCTCCCTCCGTTTCAAGTCATGGATGTGTTGTTGGGCTATGTGCAGAGTTTAGATCGGGTGGCGGTATTGGGCAGCAGTTTGGGTGGATTTTATGCCACCTGTCTGGCATTGCAGTGTCACTGTCCCGCAGTGTTGATTAATCCCGCAGTACGTCCATGGCAATTATTTGCAGATTTATTTGGTATCGATCGGCTTCCCTATGTGGTGACGCCTGAATGGTCATTGCGACAGCAAGATTTAACAGAATTACAGCATTTGCATCAACCCATGGCGTCTAATCTGAGTAAAATCTTAGTGTTATTGCAACAAGGTGATGAAACTTTGGATTATCGTGACGCACAACGTTATTATAGTCAGGGCAATCATCCTGCCATGATCATGACCGAAACCGCGGGAAATCATCGTATGGATAATTTTGTTGATAAAATTCCAATGCTGTTGTCATTTTTATCGCAAAATATAGATTGAACCTCACCAAGTTCGTTTTATTTAACCCATTAGGAACAAAGATCACGTGTCTCAATATACGGCTCAATCACTGGAAGTTTTATCGGGTTTAGACCCTGTACGCCGCCGCCCTGGCATGTACACCGATACCACTCGCCCGAACCATTTGGCTCAGGAAGTTATTGATAACGCGGTTGATGAAGCCTTAGCAGGACACGCCAATAAAATTACTGTGACGGTATATCAAGATGGTTCCTTGTCGGTACTCGACAATGGACGAGGAATGCCAGTTGATATTCACCCTGAATATGGCCAAAGCGGGATCGAAATTATCCTGACCAAACTGCATGCAGGCGGTAAGTTTAGCACCGACAATTATCAGTTTTCAGGTGGTTTGCATGGTGTGGGAATTTCTGTCGTCAATGCATTATCGAATCGTGTTGAGGTTGAGGTACAGCGGCAAGGCAATCTCTATAAAATGGTGTTTGAGCATGGTGAAGCCATTGCGCCATTAGAGGTGTTCGCAGGGAAGGCACCAAAACGTGCAACAGGAACATTAGTACGGTTCTGGCCAGAAGCAAAATATTTTGATAGCCCAAAATTTGCGTTAAAAGCCCTCAAACATAATTTAAAAGCCAAAGCCGTTTTAGCCGCAGGGTTGCATATTACCTATGTTGATGAAATTAATAATGAAAAAATTGAGTGGCAATTCGAAAATGGCTTAGTCGATTATTTGATGGAAGCTTTGCAGGAACGGGAAATTTTACCCAATCCTGCCTTTGTGTCACAAGGTGACGCGGAACGTGCCAGTTGCGAATTTGCTGTGTGCTGGAATGTGGAAGGTGGTGAGCAAATTCAGGAAAGTTATGTCAACCTCATTCCGACCGCGCAAGGTGGAACCCATGTCAATGGCTTACGGTCTGGAGTAACCGAAGCCTTACGTGAGTTTTGTGAGATGCGTAATCTATTGCCACGTAATTTAAAATTGTCTGCCGAAGATGTCTGGGATGGCGTCAACTATATTTTGTCATTGAAGTTTCAGGAACCGCAATTTTCAGGACAAACCAAAGAGCGTTTATCCAGCCGTGAGGCCTCTGGGGTGGTTTTAAATATTGCCAAAGATGCATTTACGTTGTGGTTGAATCAGAATGCCGAAACCGCAATGCAACTGGCGGAAATGGCAATTACCAAGGCAGGTCGTCGTTTAAAAGCGGCGAAAAAAGTTGAGCGTAAAAAAATAGTTTCTGGCCCTGCATTGCCTGGCAAATTGGCCGATTGTGTAGGCCCAACCCGTGAAGAAAGTGAATTATTTATTGTCGAAGGGGATTCTGCTGGCGGGAGTGCTAAACAAGCCCGTGACAAGAATTTTCAGGCAATTATGCCCATTCGAGGCAAAATTCTAAATACGTGGGAAGTCTCTTCCGATGAAGTGTTGGGTTCGCAAGAAGTTCATGATATTGCCATCGCGATTGGTGTAGATCCTGGCAGTGATGATTTATCAGAATTGCGCTATGGCAAAATTTGT
>JASGGM010000095.1:0-8694 GCA_047605045.1 Acinetobacter sp.
TAGTCGGGCTTTTGTAAATAAAATACCGAATTTTTTTCATGATGTTGTGCAATGGTCAGTTCCTCTAGTGCAGGAGGTAACTGTAATCGACGCGTTTCACTATCGAGTACCAGTGCATTACTGCGAGAATGGTTTTGTAGGACATAGCACACATATTTTAATGGTGTACTTTGGATTGCCGTACTTTGTTCTAGAGGTTGATCAGTCGTTGCAAGTGATGTTGTGGTAGGAGGAACATCACCAAGAACATGCGGTGTGACCACGAGATCAAGAATTTTGCTTGATAGTCTGCGATACATTTGACCAAAGCTATTCTTGGACATAAAAACTCCTACTTCAACTGAGTGCTAAAGTTATTCAAACAATAAATACATAAAAATGGGCGGCTTAACTGGCAAGTTACCCCGACTTGATGCTGATTTTAACGAAATTAACAGGGCATGACATTATTTTGCATGATAAAAAGCGATTTTATCTGTAATTGGCTGTCAAATTCATACTTTTTTCATTCACCCGTTGTACTGAATATACAGTGTGGCAGAATAAAGTAAAATGGTTCCATTTATTGATTCATCACTATAAAGGTCTTCTATGGCAAATTTGACACAAGAACTAATTGATATACTCAGTTTGGAAAAGTTAGAAGAAAATATTTACCGTGGGCAAAGCCGAAATCTGGTGGGTAAGCGTGTTTTCGGTGGGCAAGTATTGGGGCAGGCATTACGCGCAGCTTCTTATACAACAGATCGGCCTGCACATTCTTTACATGCTTATTTTCTCTTCGCTGGGGATATTAACGCGCCGATCATCTATGAAGTCGATATATTACGAGATGGTAAAAGTTTTGTGAGTCGACAAGTCCGTGCTATTCAGCATGGTCGTACCATTTTTACAGCGATCATTTCATTTGCCTCTCCAGAAGAGGGATTGGAATATCAACAGCATCAACCCGATTATCCTGCGCCAGATACACTAAAAAACGAGCAAGAGTTAAAACAGGGTCTTTTACAATTCGTGCCTGAAAATGTGCGCACCAGTTTTATGCGTGAACGGCATGTTGAGCTACGTCCTGTGAATGATGTGCGTAATTTCTTTCATCCACAGCCCGAACCACCGAAATATGCGCACTATGTGAAAACACATGAGCACATTCAAACCGAACAAGATGATATTGCGTTACATCAGGCGATCGTGGCTTTTTATTCCGATTTCACTTTAATGACGACAGCATTACGTCCACATGGACTCAGTTATTTATCGCCAAGTTTGCAGTGTGCCAGTATTGATCATAGTATTTATTTTCATAAGCCATTACGTGCCGATGAATGGATGCTGTACGATATGCATGCCACAGTCACAGCCAATTCTCGTGGCTTAAACTATGGCCAAATGTGGCAAAATGGTGAATTGGTTTGTAGTACGGTTCAGGAAGGGTTGATGCGTCTACGTGAAATAGAAACCCAATAAATTGTTATCATGAGCTCGATTGTTCACGTGGCCCATGCGAGTCACTAAAATACCTTACAATAATATGGATTGTTATGAATCTGAATACACAAATTTTAATCGCGGCGATTCTTGGTGTGGGATTTGGTCTTCTTCTAACAAACTACCCAGATACCCATTTTTTCAACCATAGTATTTATGGATTAGGCATCATCAGTAGTATTTTTATTGGCTTACTTAAAATGCTACTCATTCCATTAATCTTTAGTTCGATTGTCGTGGGTGTCTCTAACTTACAAGCAGGTGGGCAGCTAAGTCGAGTCTGGAAAATTACCTTTATTTGTTGTATGACCACAACCACCTTAGCACTTATCTTGGGGGTCGGTTGCGCTCATCTCTTTGATGTTGGTAAAGGTTTGGATATCGGTATGTTCCAAAACACGATGCAAGCCTATCAAAACCCAGAAAATAATCTTAGTCCTGCAACATTTTTTACGAATTTTATTCAAAATACATTAATCAACCCATTTAAAGCCTTCAGTGAGGGCAATGTATTGGCGGTTGTTGTATTTGCTTTACTGCTTGGTATGACGCTGGTTCATGGCGGAGAGAAATTTAGAAGCATTAAACAGCTTTGCCAACAATTCTTTGAAATTATGATGATGTTGGTTGGGTGGGTAATGAAACTTGCACCCATTGGCATCTTTGCACTCTTGGCTAAACTTATTGCAGTTGAAGATATTTCAATTTTAAGCAGTTTGGCTGAATTTGCTTTGGTTGTTACTGGTACGACCATTTTTCATGGGGTAGTGGTATTGCCCTTGTTGCTCTGGATATTTGGAAAAATGAGTCCGATCACATTCTTTAAGGGAACGCGAACGGCATTAATCACTGCCTTTGCCACCAGTTCTAGTTCAGCAACAATGCCATTGAGTTTAAAATGTGCTCAGGAAAATTTAGGTGTACGTCCACAAACAGCTGGATTCGTTATTCCATTGGGTACCCAACTGAATATGGATGGTACGGCATTATATGAGGCAGCAGCAGCACTTTTTGTTGCAAACTTGGTCGGACTAGACTTGAATTTAACGCAGCAGTTGGTTGTCTGTTTAACAGCAATGATTGCATCGCTTGGTGCACCTGGAATTCCAAGTGCTGGTATGGTAACGATGATTATGGTATTACAATCGGTAGGCTTACCTGCGGAGGCGATTGCGATTTTACTTCCGATAGACCGGATTTTAGATACAGTCAGAACAGTGGTTAATGTTCAAGGGGATATGATGATTAGTGTTGTGGTTGATCGATATACAAAACCACCTCATACACCTGACACTCAAATAGAGTGAGTGAAACAACAAATGTTGAAAAACCAATATATTTTCATTTGTTAAATATATTGGTTTACCTCAGGGTGAATATTTAAAAAAACATATAAATATTAATATTAAAAAAGTAAATGTAATCAACATATTATTTTCATTAAAATACGCTATAAATAAATCGTAAAAGCAAATACGGAGAAAATTTGAAAAAAAGGTTGCAAATGAAAACAGCTCTCATTTATTATATTGGGGCTAAGCTGTCCAACTCTTTTATGTGATTTGTGTTTCATCAAAAGTTAAGATGAGCGTACAAAACATATCCCAAAGGTTATTATGGTGTTATGAGTCAATCAACCGTATTTCATGAAAATCAGCCCAATGATATGAAAAAGAAAATCATGGCTGCTCTAGCGGTAGTCGTTGTTGGACATGTTGGTGTGCTATGGTCTTTAAGTCACATGAAAATTCATGAGCTTAAGAAAATTGATAGAGAACCATTACAGGTACGTTTCGTAAAGATTCAAGAACCGCCAAAACCACTTCCACCAAAACCGAAGGAAAAGCCAAAACCTAAGGAAAAACCGAAGGAAGTTAAAGAAGTTAAAATTGTTGAAAAACAAACACCTCCACCTAAAAAAGTGGAAAAGGTGCAACAGGTTAAGGCTGAGGTTCCTAAGCAAGCTGTACAAGAGGTTAAAAATCCAAGTCCAGTCATTAGCACAACAGTCACTGAAACCAAGGTGGTTCCAAAAGCGCCAGCACCAGCACCAGTTGTAAAAGCTCAACCGAGCTCACCTCCAGCCGACCCAGCGCCAAAGAGTGTTTCTATTGGTGGTTCTGGAGTGCAATGGAGTCGTTCGCCACGCCCATCTTATGAAAAAAGTGAGTTACAAGGGGCTGCACGAACAATCGTTGTTGATATTGAAGCAAATGAAAAAGGAAACATTGTTTCCGTACGAATTGTAAAAAGTAGTGGTATTCCTGCACTCGATCAGAAAATTTTGAGAGCAGTGCGTAACGCGAAATTTAAACCTTATAAAGAGAATGGTGTTGCTTATCCAGTGAGAGCGCAACAACCATTTGATTTAACAATCTAAAAATTAACGGCTAACCCATCATCAGGAGTTCGGGTATGAACTTTTCTATTTATTGGCAAAACGCAGATGCTGTCAGTAAGACCTTGTATTTTGTACTGATTGTAATGTCTATTGCAACATGGACAATTTTCATTTTGCGTTTAATGGGGACGCGTCAGCTTAAACAGCAAGCGTTTTCACAACTTGAAAAAGCAATTAGTAGTTTAAAGTCTAAACTTTCTACCCTGACCTTTGAACAACGTAAAGCTGTTGCTGAACAAGCATTGCTTCGTCAAATTTCAGAAGAAAAAACAGCTGCCGATAAAGGTGTATCTGTGCTTGGTACAATTGCTTCAATTGCTCCTTTTGTCGGTTTGTTTGGTACGGTATGGGGTATTTTCCACGCATTGGTTGCTGTTGGTCATAGTGGACAAGCAGGTTTGGCTCAAGTGGCGACCCCAGTTGGTGAGGCCTTAATTATGACAGGTCTTGGTTTGGCTGTCGCAATTCCTGCGGTGTTGGCTTATAACATTTGTTTACGTGCGAATCGTGGACTGGCACATGCACTACAAGACAAAGCGCATAATTTATTAATTGATACAATGCTTCAACAAGACTCTTCTACAACCGTTAAATCAGAAAGCAAAGCTGCTCAAAGCTTAGCTGGAGGTCAGGCATAATGGCGTTTCAATTGGGTGAAGATCACGATTCTGGTATGAATGAGATGAATCTCATTCCACTGATTGATATCATGCTGGTACTGATGATTATCTTTTTGGTGACTGCGACTGTTGCAAATCCGTCCATTCCGCTGACTTTACCCAAGACAACAGCGGAAATTACATCTCCGCCGCCTAAGGCCATTACCATTAGCATTAATGCGAAAGGTGAAGTTGCATGGAATGACCAAGTCATTAGTTTGGATGAGCTTGGTCAGCGTTTTAATGAGGAAGGTCAGGCAGCACAAAAACCAACAGTACAATTACGTGCCGACAAAGAATCTAAATACGATACTGTTGCTCAAGTAATGTCACGTGCAAGCGAAGCCGGGCTGAGTGATATTGCTTTTGTAAGTGAAAATTAAAATTTAAATGATTGGATGATGGACCTAAAATATTACCGATGCGAATAGCATCGGTTTTTTTATGGTGATTTTTCATTGTATATTCTTGGATGTAAATATCTTGAAGTAATTAATGTCTTCTTTTGATTGGCATATGCTATCAAACGGATAGGGGGCAGAATTGCAGGGGAGATGCTCTAATGTATGATGTACTATCTTGGAAGATAGTAGCGATGAATCGCAGATTAAGCATCATTTTCTCAGACGGTTACCCCCAGTAAATCTTTATTAGTCGATCTATGATCCATCAAGCATAAAAAAAGCCCATTACTGTAATTTGAATGGGCTTTTTACGTTGAGTTTATTTGATTGAACTATGGTGTTGAAATTTTTCTGAGTTTCTTCATCATCACTTCAAGACGTTCACGATGATGCTGCAAACGCTGTTCAATCAATTGAAAGTCTAATTTTAGCTTTGTATCAAGTTGGTGAATCTTTTCAGTCACAGCTGCCTTTTTAGCCTGTAACTCTTGTTCTTTCAGTCTGGTCCAATCATTCAGCGTATGAGAAAACGCCTCGGACTCTTGTGCGATTTTAAGTTTTAACATCATTAAATCTTCATTGATGTCATGACCATATACTGCTAAGTCTTGCTCGGCGTATTTGAACTTCATTGCCAATTCCGCTTTTTTAATATTAAAACTCGGAATACGGCGTAGGTTCTTCGCTAGACCTACTTTAGAACATGTCCAAATAAGCCATTTTGTTGGGTCATACTGCCACCATTTCACGCCATTACGATAATCATATTGGAAAATATGATGATAGTTGTGATAACCCTCTCCCCATGTTGCAATGGCGAGCCAGAAATTATCTCGTGCCGTGTTTTCATCGGTATAAGGACGTTTTCCAAACATGTGACATAAAGAGTTAATAAAAAATGTGACATGATGACTTAAGATAAGGCGTAACAATCCACCGAGCAGTACCACGCCCCAAAAATCATTGAATGCCCAACCTAATCCACCAAGAATAACCACATGCACCGCAATGACGAGTGGAACATAATATTTGTCCTGAAACATCACCACTTTGTCATTTAATAAATCTGGTGCATTTTTATAGTTTGGTGCGGCAGCAGGATAATCACGAATCATCCAGCCTAAATGCGCATACCAGAAACCATTCTTAATGGAGTACGGGTCTTGTTCTTCATGATCAACATGACGATGATGCGTACGATGACCTGAAGCCCAATACAAAATACTATTTTGTACGGCAAAAGTACCACCAAGCATTAATAAAATTTTTAAAGGCAATGCTGCTTCATAAGCACGATGTGCCCATAAGCGATGGTATCCTGCGGTAATACTTAAACTACTGACAGCCAATAGGAAAAATAGGCTTAACCACGCACCCAATGAAAAGTCGTGATAATAAGCATATAAAGGGATAGCGATTGCAGCCACAATTGGAGAACCGATCAACGTTAAAGTTGCTGTCCAGTTAATTGGAGCTTTGGGAAGGGGAGCCATGTGCAGCAACACTCCTCAAATGTTAGTGGGATAACCTTCAGAGTGTGCTGACGGTTAAATGCTTGCATATTTCTTCTTACATCATTTCTAAAAAAATTAAGTTAGGAAATGATGTTAATTACTCTCAATTATACACTTGTATTTTTAAAGCAACAGAGAAAAATAGCATTTCTTTTACTCAAATATTACGCGAATCCTACAACTGTTGTTGCATTAATTTTGGTAAATCTGTGATTAATCCTTGTACACCAAAATCTTGCAATTGTTTTGCTCGGTCTACATCGTTAACAGTCCAGACACTTACCGCTAAATTTTCGGCTAAGGTGTCTTGAATACGTTGTTTAGTTGCTAACTGATTCATCCAGCCGATACGCTGACAATCGTAATTCAACGCTTTGTCTATGGCTATTTCGGCCTGAGATTCGACCAATAGACCCCGTTTAAAGGGACTCTTTGCGTTTTGTAAAGCTGCTAATATTTTTTCATCAAAACTGGTGATGGTCGCCATATGTTGAAAATCTTCTAATTGGTGATGCAATGTTTCAACCAGACGTTCGGCTGATGCATTATCTTTTACCGTTTTAATTTCAACTTCGATATGGTCAAAATCTTCAAGAACTTGTAAAACCTCATTCAATAATGGTGTCGGTTCTGCCTGATGCCAATCATTCCAGTGGCTTCGATGGTCGAACTGCTGAATGCTCGTCGTGTCTTGCTCTGCAATGGAGGCCTCAATACCCGTAGTACGTAAAAAATTATCATCGTGCATGACAAATAATGTACCATCTGGTAATTGTCGTACATCAAACTCAACCGTACGAATACCTAAATTCCGAAGGTACTTAAATCCACCTAAGGTATTTTCGGGTGCTTCATGACGAGCACCTCGATGTCCGATGATTTGCATTAACATGACCTGTTGTTGACTTGCTTTATTATACGTCTAAATTGTGTCATTGATGTGTCTTGCTCAATTTTGGGATGCTTTTTTCAGCACATTGTTTTGTCTAACACATTGTCATGTATTTGATGCAGCCACTCCGAGAAAACATGCAAAATATTTTAATTTTTTATCCATGACTGCATTTTTGCAAGATTACATTTGCTACAAATACTACAAACATCACCATACATACCGTTATGACAGAGGCATTATGGTAGATGATTACGATAAGGACTAGCTTTTGCTGACTAAATTCCGTTTTAATGTCACAGAGCTGTTGTAATTGAATACGAAGACGATGCGAACGAGAGCGAAAATTTGTGGAATTACCCGTGTTGAAGATGTGCAACATGTGGTGAAGAGTGGTGCAGATGCGATTGGCTTGGTATTTTATCCACCGAGCCCTCGTCATGTGCATATTGTGCAGGCGATTGAGTTGGCTAAACATATTCCAGCCTATGTGCAAATTGTTGGTTTGTTTGTTAATGCAACTGCTATTGAAATCCAGAACGTGTTAGATCAAGTACCTGTAGATGTCATACAATTTCATGGTGAAGAAACACCGCAACAATGTCAGGATATTGCAAATCAAACTAAACGTCGTTGGTATAAAGCGATTCAGGTCAAACCTGATTTAGATGTAATTAATGAGATTCAACGCTACCAACAAGCGGGTGCAAGTGCTATCTTACTAGACGCTTGGCATCCCGATCTTAAAGGTGGTACAGGTTTACAATTTGATTGGTCACAGTTTCCAAAACTTGATATTCCTTTAATACTGGCAGGTGGATTAACACCAGACAATGTTCAGGAAGCTATTCAACAAACGCGTCCTTATGCGGTCGATGTGAGTGGTGGCGTTGAATCGAGTAAAGGAATCAAAGATCAACAACGTATTGAAAGATTTATGCAAGGAGTCCATTGTGGATCAGCAAAATGAAGTGATTGACTACACACAATATCCAGATGCTCGAGGTCACTTTGGCATTCATGGCGGACGATTTGTGTCAGAAACCTTAATGGCAGCATTAGAAGATTTAGAAAATCTTTACACTCGTATGAAAGATGATGCAGCGTTTCTGGCTGAATTTGACCGTGATATGGCATTTTATGTTGGTCGCCCAAGTCCACTTTATCATGCTGAACGGTGGTCGAAAGAACTGGGTGGTGCCCAAATCTATCTAAAACGGGAAGATTTAAACCATACAGGTTCACATAAGGTCAATAATACAATTGGTCAGGCTTTATTGGCTAAACTTTCAGGTAAAAAACGGATTATTGCAGAAACTGGTGCAGGACAACATGG
>JASGGM010000096.1:0-8646 GCA_047605045.1 Acinetobacter sp.
GTTTTTCTAGATATCCTTGTTGAATAAATTCGGCCAATACATGTTGTTCCCTTGAAGGTGGGAAGCGGTCAATCAATGCCCGAAGTCCACAAAATGGTTCAACAAGGGCTTTCGGTAAAATTGCATAGCCTAATCGGAGAGATGGAAACAATACTTTGCTAAATGTTCCTAAATAAATCACTTTTTCAGGGGCTAGGCCTTGTAAAGCAGGAAAGGGTTGACCAATGTAGCGTAACTCACTGTCATAATCATCTTCAATAATCCATGCCTGATGTTGTTTTGCCCATGCTAATAAAGCTTGTCGTCTAGCCAGACTCATGGGCATTCCTAGAGGGTATTGGTGTGATGGTGTGACAAATGCAGCTTTGGCATTTTTCGCATTTTTTATGCCTACTTCGACATCAATCCCTTCATCATCTACAGGAATGGAAACAATCTGTAAAGAGGGGATTGTATGTTGCAAAATTGCACTGGTACCAAGGTAGACTGGGTCCTCTAGCCAGACTTGATCGTGAGCTTGCAGTAAAATTTGACTACAAATATAGAGTGATTGTTGAATGCCACTACAAATTACGATCTGATCGGCATCACAATGCACCGCTCTGGAGCGTCGGACATAATAAGCAATGGCTTGTCGCAGCGACAAAATACCCTGAGGATCTTCATAGCCTGTAGGAATACTTTGCGCACGATACTTTTGTGTAAACTTTAACCAAATATCGTTTGGCTGCGTACGATTTACAGGGACAGAAATCGCAAAAGGGCGGTGAGGTAACGGTTTAAAATCTTGAAGGACATTTGCAAAGGCTTGAGCTTTGTCTGTCAATGGCTGTGTTTCATTGGCTTGTGCTTGTAACGGTGGATGATTCAAAGCAATATCAGATACAAAGGTACCAATGCGTGGTTTGCAATAAATCACGCCTTCGGCAAGCAGTTGATCATAAATCTCTACGGCTGTGCCTCTGGAAATTTGCAGTTTTTGTGCAAATTCCCGACTGGATGGTAAAGCATCTCCCGCTTTTAAATCGCCTTGTTGCACGGCGATTCTTAATGCTTGTATAAGTTGTAGTGCGATTTTTCCTTGTGATTTATTCACCTGACAAATAGAAGGCAAATCGACAGCTTTAGTGATTTTTGCCATATAACTGGTCTACTCAAATAAATGAATTGTGGCTCTATTGAATAAACCACAAATTGAACACAATAAACAAGCACGATGTCATGTAATGATTATTTTCAATAGGATGAAAACATGTATATTCCCGATGATTTTCGTATTGATCGCTTGGATCTTCTCCATGAGGCTATGGCAAAGCATTCATTTGCAATGCTTGTCACACACGGCGTACAAGGGTTACAAGCTCATCATCTACCTTTTGAACTGGATGTTAGCTCAAGTGAATTTGGTCGGCTGAAAGCCCATGTCGCACGTAAAAATCCAATTTGGCAACAGTCTAAAAATGGTGATGAGGTTTTGATCGTATTTCAGATGGGAGATGCGTACATTTCTCCAAACTGGTATCCATCTAAGCAGCAACATCACCAGCAAGTGCCGACATGGAATTATAAAGTGGTGCATGCGTGGGGGAAAATCAGTATTCATGATGATGAGCATTATGTCAGAGGTGTGGTGGCTCGATTAACACGGCAGCATGAGGTAACACAAGCGAAACCATGGAAAATGGGCGATGCACCCAAGTCTTATATTGAGGCGATGTTGCAACACATTGTGGGAATTGAAATTGAAATAACGCGTTTGCAAGGTCAATTTAAACTTGGTCAGAACAAGGATTATGTCGATATTTTGGGAGCCGTCGAGGGCTTGACTCAATCGGGTCATACAGAAATGGCGGAGGCCATGCATGAAGTCGCACACGCAAAACTGCATAATTCAAATGTTCAGGAGAAATAACAATGGCTTGGATTAATCCTGTGACCTTGGTTGGTGAATATATCATTTTAAAACCACTTGATCTTAATCAGGCTGAATCGTTAATTGAAGCAGTGAAGGATGGTGAATTGTGGAAGCTGTGGTATACGCGCGTTCCCAGCCCCGATGAAATGATTACGGAAATTGAAAGACGACTATTTTTACAACAACAGGGTTCGATGTTGCCATTTTGTGTAGAAGATCGAGCAAGTGGGAAGGTGCTTGGTATGACCACATTCATGAATATTGAAGAGGCTCATCGGCGTGTGGAAATCGGTTCGACTTGGTATCGAAAGTCGGCACAGCGGACATGTGCCAATACTGAATGCAAGCAGCTACTATTGAATCATGCATTTGAGGCTTTGGATTGTATTGCTGTTGAATTTCGGACATCCTCTTTTAATTTTCAAAGTCAAAACGCTATTCAACGACTGGGTGCAAAATTGGATGGTGTGCTAAGAAGCCATCAGATTGTAAAAGATGATATTTTGCGTGATACCTATGTATATAGCATTTTGAAACACGAGTGGGCGGCAGTAAAGTTGCACTTGTCGTGGCAAATGGGAAAACGATAATTTCATTTTGTGGTTGTGATATCAATCGCTATGAACAAATACATCGCGATTGATTCAAAGATATATGCGTCAAAAATAGCAATAAAACAGGGCGTTCAAACTGGTATTTCTTGACGAATGAAGATTGTCGCCAATTACAGTTTAAAGCAAACCTCAGCCAGTGATTTCAGTCGGGCTGAATTCACTGGTATTTAGGTGGCTAGACTAAAAATATATTGATATCTACCTGCTAAATTAAAAGAAGTAATTGACACGTAGTAGATAATTCCGTGGTGTACCGGGCATGGAAGAAAAACGCCAGTATTTTTCATTGGTTAAATTATTGATGGCAAAAGTCGCACCCCATCGATCATTTTTATAACCAACCGCGGTATCTACACGATGAAAACCATGTATTTTATACGCGTTGCGGACATTGTTGTAAAAAGAACCGACGTAGGTTACCCCGATTTCAGTATACAAATTTTCGGTAGGTAAATAACGTATAAATAAATTACCTGTATTTTTTGAGCTTAAACCAAGACGATTGCCAACATTGGTTGGTGTTTGTAAATCCTGAGTAACTTTTGCATCGGTATAGCCATAGCCACCACGGACATGTAGATTTGGCAATAATCGCCCAATAAAGCTCAGTTCAATACCTTTTGATTCATGTTGACCCGCCACAGCCCACACATCTGGGTCATTCTCTGAATCTGGCTGGTAACGAATGTTATTTTTCTCAATATAAAAGATTGCCAGTTGAGTGCTTAAACGTTGATTCAACCAGTCACTTTTTAAACCAATTTCATATTGTTGGTTGTATTCAGGTTCAGTACTTTCAGTTGAATCAATTTCTAGATATCCTCGACCGCCATAAGGGGAAAAACTTTTATTGTAAGATGCATACACACTCTGATTTTCTGTGGGTTGCCAAACAATACCAATATTTGGACTCAAGCTTTCATCATTGTTCTTAAGCTGAAGCGTCGTCAGTTTATTCACCGATTTAAAATCATAACGATCGTAACGTAGGCCGAGCATGAGTTTAAGTTCTGGCGTTAGTGAGATTAAGTCCTGTACAAATACGCCTAATCCATCACCTTCATGGTGGTAATCGGACGTAACTGTTGAACTGCGGGAACCGACAATAAATCGATCTGAATAATTATAAGGATTTACATAACCTTTTGGACCAGATGTACTGGTATCGGAAAAACTGCCGTATGTGATGTCACGAATTTCATGGTTAAGGTCTACACCGAACAGGAATTGATGGCTAATTTTTCCTGTATTGAATTGACCCGAAAGGTCAAAAGTATTGATGAAAGTTTTATTGGTTGCCTGTTGCCATTTATAATTTTGTAGAACGTAGCCTGCTTTACAATTACGCTTGGTGGTATCGGTGTAGCAGTAGCTACCGCCAAAAAAATTGTCATAATCCTGATCGGCCTGACGATAATTCAACGCCCAGTGGAAATTCCAATCGGGTGAAAATTGATATTTTAAGTCACTACGTACAATGTGTAATTCATCTTTAATGTAATCACCTGCTTGTGCAAAACCAAGATCAGTAGGAACATCATTAGGCAGATTATAATAATAGGCACCTCGGTCTGTCACCCGATCCAGCGCGTCATAGGTATATTGTGTAGTCCACAACAGTGTTGCATCATCATTTTTAATGCTAATACTTGGCGATAACATGGTCTGATTCTGATTAATGCCACGTCTAAAACTGTCTGTATCGTTATATTCACCTGTCAGGCGAACGGCAACATTTGGATGAATTATCCGATTCACATCCAAGGTTGTTCCATAATTATCATATGAACCAATCGATGTACCAATAGAACTTCTTGAATTGAAGTTGGCCACCTTGCTGACCATATTGATCACACCACCCCCTGCATTACGTCCATACAATACTGAAGCGGGCCCTTTTAAGATTTCAATACGCTCTACATTGGCGGTACTACGGCGAATTTTTCCACTATCACGAACACCATCACGGTAGATATCGCCAGCATCCGCATTGAATCCACGAATACTAATGCCATCGCCTTCGGCATCATAACTGGTTGATACGCCTGGCGTGCCTTGTAACATGATGCTTAAATCGTTGGTGCCATACAGCTTGTACTTTGAAACATCAATAGTATCAATAGATTGTGGAATATCTTTTTTATCCAGACCATTTCGCGTAACACTGGCTTTCTTATAGTCAACATAGGTTTTTATTGGATCACCATCGTCCATTGCCTCGATGGTTAAAGTGGGTAAGACCACATGCGGATTGCTGCTGACATCGTCCTGTGCAAATACTTCAGACATGTACATCATTCCCATGGTCGAGAGCGACATGGATAAGAGTTTTTTTCTATAAATCATGATGAGAGACCTGACAAAAAAATATAAATGATAATTTTTAACAACAATGACATTTTATATAAATTTAAAACATAATTCACACATAATTTGTTTAAATTAGAATATTCAGGATGATCTGAGAGTTTAATTTAATGGGTCGCCATTAATATCTGTCGATTACTGTCTGTTTTTTGCTAAGGCGAGTAATGGTATGTGAACGCAGCAGCGGTCATATTTGTTCAAGGTGTTTGAGGCAGTTTTTAAGTAGATTTCTTCATTTGATATTCCGCATTGCATTTTTATTTTAAAAAAATTTACGCAAAATTTACGCCTTATCGTATTTTCGACATAGAGAATTTACGCCACTTTTTTGCATATTGCGTTTGGAAAGTCCTTCTATTTTTCAGGAACGAATATGCTATTTTTTCTGATTTTGACCGTGGTCTGTCTACTGGGCATCCCATTAGGTAAATACCTTGCATGCATTATGCAAAATCAGCCTATGAAAAGTGATGTGTTGTTTCACTGGATTGAAAAACCGATTTATGCATTGCTCGGTACGCAAGCAAAACAGGGCATGAATATTAAAAACTATGTGCTGTGTTTTGCGCTAAGCCAACTGACTTTGGGGCTTGTGGTTTGGTTGATGTTGATGTTTCAGGCCATTTTGCCTTTGAACCCCGATCATGCACCGAATATGTCGTGGGATTTGGCTTTGCACACCATGATTTCTTTTTTAACAAATACCGATCAACAACATTATTCAGGTCAGTCACAGCTGTCTTATCTGTCGCAAATGGTTGCGATTGTGGGTTTACAAATAATTTCTCCGATGATGGGGCTGGCAATTGTTGTAGCAACAATACGGGTTTTATTTACGTCCGCGCCGCAAGTTAAATCAGATGAACAGATTGAACATGATAAAAAGCAAACGATTCATTCTTTAAATATTGGTAATTATTGGGCAGACATTATTCGTCCAACTTTACGCTTTTTCTTACCACTGTGTTTGTTATGGTCGTTGTTGTTGAGTAGCCAAGGTGTCCCTGCGACATTCAATGCAGGACCAGAAGTCAAAATTCTGGATGCCACAGCACAGGTCAGTACCCAAAAAATACCGTTAGGTCCTGTCGCACCAATGGTTGCAGTGAAGCAACTGGGCAGTAATGGTGGGGGGTGGTATGGGCCAAATAGTGCTGCTGCTTTGGAAAATCCAACACAATGGTCAAATGTTTTGGAACTGGTCGCGATTTTACTGATTCCGATCACGGTCATTGTTATGTTGGGGTTCCTGACCAAACGTAAAAAAATTGCGGTCTTTGTGTTCGGCACCATGTTACTGATGTCTGTGCTTTCAACAATACTGACTTTATGGTCTGAAGCGGCATCCATGACATCGGGGTTATTGAGTTCGATGGAAGGCAAAGAAATTCGATTTGCTGAATCGGGGTCAGCATTATGGGCAGCACTGACTACGCAAGTGAATAATGGCTCAGTCAATATGATGATGGATTCATCAGCACCACTTACAGGTTTAATGAGCTTGATGAATATGCTGATTAATGCCATTTGGGGCGGAATTGGCTGTGGTCTACAGCAATTTATTATCTATTTAATTTTGGCGGTGTTTATTGCTGGCCTGATGACAGGGCGAACTCCTGAATTATTGGGTCGTAAAATTGAAGCACGGGAAATCAAATTATTGTCGGTGGTGATTCTATTGCAACCTGCAATTTTACTCATTCTGACAGCGATTGCTTTGTCCTTTCCATCTTTAACAGGCAATAGTAATCCTGCAAGTCATGGTATCAGCCAAGTGTTTTATGAGTATGTTTCTGCTTTTGCTAACAACGGTTCTGGTTTTGAAGGATTGTCTGATAACAGTGTGTGGTGGAATTTATCGACAAGTGTCACGTTATTGGCTGGACGTTATCCGACGTTAATTATTCCGTTATTGATTGCTGGGTATTTGGCTGTAAAGCCGCAAGCACCTGAAAGTCAAGGTTCGTTACAGGTTGAAACCATCACGTTTGCATTTACCCTCATAGCAATTGTGGTGATGTTAACGCTGTTGCAATTCATGCCTGTATTGGTTCTAGGCCCAGTGGCAGATCATTTAATGTTAATGGCGAAATAAGGTGGTCGAAATGAATAAGTCTATAAAAATGCAAAATAAACCAAGTATTTCACAACTAGAAGCATGGAAAAATGCTTTCATTAAACTTCTGCCACACCATGCTATTAAAAACCCTGTCATGGCGGTGGTCTGGCTTGGCACAGTGCTGACTTTTTTTAGTACCGTATTGGGTAAAAGTACCATGCTATTTGGCTTTAGCGTGACCATCATTTTATTATTCACGGTGCTATTTGCCAATTATGCTGAAGCCATTGCCGAGGCAAAAGGCCGTGGTCAGGCTGCTTCATTACGACAGGCACGGCAGAATTTAAGTGCCCGACGCTTAAAATCTGTAGATGCCACAGAGGGTGAAAATGTTGCCGCAACAGAATTAAAACTCAATGATTTTATAGAGGTTCGAGCAGGCGAGTTTATTGCAGCAGATGGTGAAATTGTACAAGGCTTTGCCACCATTAATGAGGCTGCGGTAACGGGTGAATCTGCTCCTGTATTACGTGAAGCTGGAACGGATCGCTCTAGTGTGATTGGTGGTACAAAAGTACTTACCGACCGTATTGTTGTACAAGTAACGAGCGATACAGGCAACAGCTTTTTAGACCGTATGATTGCCTTGGTTGAAGGGTCTAATCGTCAAAAAACACCAAATGAAATTGCGTTAGGTATTTTACTTACCGTTATGACGATTACCTTTGTATTGGTGGTGGCAACCTTGCCGTTTATTGCAAATTTTTTGCATATTCAACTCGACCCAATTGTATTGGTGGCCTTATTGGTGTGTTTAATTCCAACAACGATTGGCGGATTATTACCTGCGATTGGGATTGCTGGTATGAATCGGGCCTTACAGGCCAATTTAATTGCAAAATCGGGGAAAGCAGTTGAAGTTGCAGGCGATGTTGATGTGTTGTTACTAGATAAAACTGGAACGATCACGTATGGCGATCGTCAGGCAACGGCATTTTATCCATTGGCAGGGGTAACCCCTGAACAGCTTCGTCATGCGGCAATGCTCAGTTCTTTGGCTGACCCAACCCCTGAAGGAAAATCGATTGTTGCTTTGGCCAAACAGCAGGGCGATGTCATTGCTGAACCTGAACATGCTGAATTTATTGCTTTTAATGCCAGTACCCGCTTGTCTGGTGTTAATTTAAATGCGAGCGAAAAAATCCGCAAAGGGGCGATAGATGCAATTTTACGCTTTACACAACAGCAGCTTGCAAATAATGCAGAGTTAAAAACTCGGGTTGAACAAGTGGCTTCCAAGGGTGCAACACCGTTGGTCGTGGCAAGAAATGATAATTTACTGGGCGTGATTGAACTTTCAGATGTCATTAAACAAGGCATTAAAGATAAGTTTGCCAAATTGCGTGAAATGGGCATTAAAACGGTCATGGTCACAGGCGATAACCCGCTGACAGCGGCTGCCATTGCCGCCGCGGCAGGCGTCGATGATTATATTGCTGAAGCAAAACCTGAAGATAAACTCGCTTGTATTCGCCGTGAACAGCAGAATGGACATTTGGTGGCAATGGTTGGGGATGGGACCAATGATGCTCCTGCACTGGCGCAAGCCGATATTGGTCTGGCAATGAATTCAGGCACACAAGCTGCCAAAGAGGCAGGCAATATGGTCGATCTGGATTCGGACCCGACAG
>JASGGM010000097.1:0-8609 GCA_047605045.1 Acinetobacter sp.
GTAAAAGGCAGACTTAGTAACTCAGATGCGTTAAAATATTGCCACTGAATTTGTTGTTTTGAGTCATATTGGCTTAAATTTTGACCAATACATAATGCAGTTTGAATCGGCTGCTCTAGACATAAATCGTCTAGCATTGAAGTGATGACATTGTGTTCAGCCATGAAACTGCACCTTTCGAGAGTAAGAGAGAAATTCTATATGGAATTACAAGGCATCTGCCATAAAATGCATGCCAGCTTAGCCAATTCTAGTGTAACTGAACAGAATACCCAAAAGGCAAATGTTGAGTATAAAATGATTTTAGATCAATCTGAGGTTGATCTTCCCTTTTCAGTTGGGCAAAACATTGAAATTGAGTGGACGGGGCTTATTTATTGTGTCTCTTGTGGGGCAAAAACACCAAAATCCTATTCACAAGGACACTGTTTTAAATGTTTTAAAACTAAAGCTGAATGTGACATGTGCATTATGAAGCCTGAGACTTGTCACTATCATTTAGGCACATGTCGGGAAGAAGATTTTGCACAACGGGTATGTTTTCAACCTCATATTGTCTATTTGGCCAATTCAAGCGCGTTAAAAGTCGGCATTACCCGACTTGGGCAAATGCCTACACGTTGGCTGGATCAGGGAGCGACTCAAGCGCTTCCGATTATGAAAGTCGGCTCACGCCGTTTATCAGGTCAACTAGAAATTATGTTTGGCGAGCAAGTCGCAGATAAGACCGACTGGCGTAAACTTCTAAAAGGGGAAGCTGAACCGCTAGATTTAATTCAAATTCGTAATGAACTGGTACATGAATTCTCTCCAAAAATTGAAAGAATTCGGGATGAATTCAGTCAACAATTACAATTTGATGAAGGCATTGAATTACTCGATAGCGAATCGATGCGAGAATTTGTTTATCCTGTCGAGCAATATCCCGAGAAGATCAAATCACATAATTTAGATAAAACGCCCACCATTCAAGGGAAGTTGCATGGTATTAAAGGTCAATACCTAATTATGGATACGGGCGTGATTAATATTCGTAAATACACGGGCTATCAAATTATTGTACGTTGTGAATAAAATTAGATCTGTATCTAGCGCTCGATGTGCATTCATTGCGCGATTTGCAATGGATTGCACGTCTTGATCGGGCGCGGATAACTGAATAATTTATCACTGCGTCATTGACGGTTCTATACCAATAAGCTTTAAAATTTCCTCTACTGGATTTTCTTCATCGCCAGCAATTAAACGTTTGTGCATCGAGAGATGTTGCATTACCTGAATTTGAGCTGTTTCCACATGCATTAATTTTTCAATTTCATTGGCTAAACGTTCAGGCGTTGCCTGATCCTGTACCAATTCTTCAATGACTTTTTTACCTGCAATAATATTGGGTAATGAAAAATATGGAATCTTGACCATCAGTTTAGCAATACGGTAGGTTAGCCAATGTAATTTATAGAATGTCACCATTGGGCGGTGCAATAACATGGCTTCAAGTGTTGCAGTTCCTGAAGCTAATGCAACAATGTCACTGGCTTGCATGACCAAGCGACCAATTTTTGATTCTGTAAACCGATTGTCTAATACATGAATTTTATTTTTTAAGGTATTGGAATACAACGCCAGTATATGTTCAATTTGCTGTTTACGCTGCGCATTAATAGCGGGTACCAAATAATCATAATCTGGGTATTTTGCATGTAGAATTTCAGCAGCAGCAAAAACCAGCGGTGCAAGTCGTTCAACTTCCCCACGACGACTGCCTGGTAACAATGCAATATATTTACCTTGCGCTGAGAGTTGTAATGTTTCACGTGCTTGTTCGGTGTGTTGGGTTAAAGGTAATTGCTTCGCCAAAGGATGACCAACGAAGATTGCAGGAACCTGATAACGTTGGTAAAAGTTCTTTTCAAATGGAAATAAGCACATCACTAAATCTATGCTGCGTTTAATACCATGTACTCTACTTTGTCGCCATGCCCAAACGGATGGACTCACATACTGCACAGTTTTGATTGGAAGTTGCTGTTGCTTTATTTTTTGAGAAAGGCGTAAATTAAAATCGGGTGCATCAATCCCAATAAATACATCAACGGGTTGTTTCGTCCAGCGTTCCAATAAACCATCCCGAACTGCAAATAATTTTTTTAAATCTTTCAGAACTTCAACAATGCCCATGACGGCCAAAGTTTCCATCGGATAAAAACTTTCAAACCCTGCTGCAATCATTTGAGGACCACCAATGCCTTCAAACTCGGCCTCTATACCTTGCTCCCGAAAGCGTTGCATTAACTCGACACCAAGCGTATCCCCAGATACCTCTCCCACCACAATGCCAATTCTCAATTTTCGGTTTTGCAACGGTTTTCCCTTTTCTGACCATTCTATATTGCTGTTTATGATAGATGAGTTTTACCCAAGGTGGAAATATTCATAATTTTTATGTAGTTATTAAGAATAACAAAAACACCAAAATTTATACATTAATGCAACATATTTTACAATTATATTACATAAGTAATGATAATTATTATCATTTTAATTAAGGATTTTATAATGCAACAGGCTCATAATTTACTCTATATTGCAGTGTTATCCATCATTGCAACCTCATTAACCCACGCAGATGATCAAACAGACGTCCTGCCAATTATTAAGTTAACTGCTCAATCAGACACCGAAAGTAGTGAAAAATCGAAAGCCTATACGGTTAAAAATAGCCGTAGCTCAACAAAACTCAATATCCCTATACAAGAAACACCACAGACCGTCACGGTCGTTACTCGTCAACAGCTTGAAGATTTTGATCTAAAATCAACCCGAGATATTTTAAATAGCACTGCAGGTGTGACCGTAACCAACAATGAAGTTGACCGTACCTCCTACACCGCACGCGGTTTTGATATTTCCAATATTCTGGTCGATGGTGTCGGTATTCCTTCGATTGATGGTTATAACTACAACGGTTCCGATGCCGATAGTTTTTTCTATGACCGAATTGAAGTCACCAAAGGTGCCGATGCACTTACCAATGCCTTAGGTGATCCTGGTGCAACCATCAACTATATTCGTAAGCGCCCAACCAAAGAATTTCAGGCAAGTGGCGGTATTAGCTACGGTTCATGGGATACGCAACGCTATGAAGCCGATGTTTCTGGTTCCTTAACTCAAGATGGTCGTGTTCGTGCCAGACTAAGCGGCTATGAACAAGCAGGTAATTCTTATATAGACCGATATTCAAAGGAAAAAAATGGTATTCAAGCTATTATTGAAGCCGATCTCACCAACTCCACCACAGTCTCGGCAGGTTATTCAAAGACACATGAGTTTACCAATGGTGGTCAATGGGGAGGATTACCTTTAATCAATGCCTCAGGTCAACAATTAAGTTACGCCAGTAGCTACAACTATGCGCCATCCTGGACGTACTGGGATTACTCCATTGATAATTACTTTGCAGATCTGACCCAGAAACTTGGCGGTGACTGGAAAGCAAAATTTAGCTACAACGAAAAAAATACAGTTTTAAAAGACAAAATGCTTTATTTGTATGGTGCGCCATCGGCCAGCAATAACACGTCAGACATTTATTTATATCCTGAAATATATAATTATAAAACGAGAGAACGGACATTTAATCTTAATTTTGATGGCACTTATACACTCTTTGGTCAACAGCATGAAGCCGCGCTGGGTTACTCATGGTCGAATCAAATTGTACGAGGCTATTATGCCTATGGCAGCAGTTTGGGCGAATACACAACCGATTTAGCCAGTTGGACCCCAGCAACCCAAACATGGGGACAACTCTATTCATTTGATCCAACCAATATTTTTATTCGATCACTTTATGGGACAACGCGCCTACACCTGAGCAATAATTTAAAACTTTTACTGGGCGCGAATTATACACAAATCAATTATAAGGATACTTACAATAAAAATAAGGTCTCTCCATATGCAGGACTGACCTATAATTTCACCCCCAATTACACAGGCTATGTTAGCTATACCTCCATTTTCCGAGCACAAAACATTATTAATAATGCAACAGACGCCATTGCAGATCCAATTGAAGGGAAAAGTTATGAATTTGGTTTAAAATCGGCATGGCTGGATAAACGTTTAACAGGATCTATTGCACTTTTCCGTACCGAACAAAGCAATTACCCGATTAGTTCTACCTACAATTATACCGACAATTTGTATCATGCAGATTTAGGAACTGTTCGCTCGCAAGGTGTGGAACTGAGCTTAAGTGGTCAAATCACAGATGGGTTAAATATTTCAGCAGGCTATACGAAATATAGTTTTGAAAATACCGCCACAGGAGAAAATCCACGTACTTATTATCCAACCCAAACGTTCAATCTGTTAACCACATACGCTATACCACAATTACCGCGTTTGAAAGTCGGTGCAAATTTTCGCTGGCAGGATGAAATTACGGATACCCTTAATGGCTACGGTGTAGTTCGTCAAGGTGCATATGGTCTGTTGGGTTTAATGGCTGCCTATGAAGTGAATAAGCAAATTAGCTTACAAGTGAATGGCGATAACATCACCAATAAGAAATATTTGGCAGGTGTCTATTGCGGACAAGGTTATTATGGTGCCCCTGCGAACTATACAGTAGCAGTGAAGTTTAAATATTAAGCAGATCTTACAGCAAACCCGTTATCCAAACGGGTTTGCCCAACACTAAAATTTAGCTAAAAATCAATCAATCAACAAAAATACAATTTATTATAAAATATTATATTATTAATTTACATTCGATAAGAAAACAATATAATGAAAATCATTATCAAATGCTCTGGATGTATGGATGAAATTCCCAATCAATGCCTTATCCCTCGCTATGCTCAGTGTCAGTACTGTTGTTACTCATGCAGCCAGTACCATGAATGATGTTGATGCAACAGCCAAAGATGAAACCGCTTTTAATCATGTAAATACTTTAGCGACGATTAAACTATCATCTGAAGAAAATAATAAAAATGTAAGTGAAGGTTCAAAGCGTTATATCACTGAGCAGAATAGCGCATCCACAAGGCTCAATCTATCACAGCAAGAAACACCGCAAACGGTGAACGTGGTGACACGCCAGCAAATGGATGACTTTAGTCTGAACAGCACCCGCGATATTTTAAAAAATACACCCGGGGTCACAGTCACGGGACTAGAAACCAACCGTACAACGTATACAGCCCGTGGCTTTAATATTTCAAATATTCTGGTGGATGGTATCGGTTTTCCAAGTCTGGATGGTTATGATTATTTCAGTTTTGACCCTGATGGTTACTTTTATGATCGCATTGAAGTCATTAAAGGCGCCGATGCACTGACAAATGCTTTAGGCTCCCCTGGTGCAACCATTAATTATGTTCGCAAACGACCGACCAAAGAATTTCAGGCCAATGCAGGCATCAGCTATGGTTCTTGGGATACACAGCGTTATGAAGCAGATATTTCAGGTGCTCTTACCCAAGACGGTCGTATCCGAGGCAGAATAACAGCGTTTGAAAAAGCGGGTAATTCTTATATGGATCGTTATTCAGAAGAAAAAAATGGAATCCAAGCCATTCTTGAAGCTGATCTTACCGATACAACGACGGCATCCGTTGGTTATTCTAAACTACATCAATATGCCAATGGTTCCCAATGGGGAGCTTTACCTTTACTAAAAAATGGTCAGCCGACCAGCTATTCCCGCAGTTATAATTTTGCACCCTCATGGACATACTATAATTATGATATTGATAATTACTTTGTCGACTTAGAGCAAAAACTTGGAGATCGCTGGAAACTCAAACTCAGCTATGAAGATAAAAGCTTTTATAATTCCAATAAAATGTTATATATCAATACAAAAAACAATATAGATTACCTATATCCCGAAGTCTACAACCAAAAAATAAGAAACCAAAATGCCAACATCAATTTAGAGGGTAAGTTTGATCTGTTTGGTCGAACCCACGATGCTGTTCTTGGCTATAACTGGGCTGAGTATAATGAAAAGTATAAAGTACTCGCATCTGAGGAAATGGTGAATTTTTTAGCCACTTTCCCCGAAGACCCAACCCTTCTTATTCCAACCTCTGTTCAACCAAGTGACAGCTATGCAGAACCAACATGGTATCAAATCAATGATTGGAAGAAAAATGGCTACTCAACACTGAAAACTTTTTATGGTGCAACACGACTGAATATCGATGACAAATTAAAAGTAATTTTAGGCGTAAGTCACAATCAACTTGATTACATTGCTTATCAAGGTGCAGCTAAATATCAAAAAAATAAATTGAGTCCTTATGCAGGAATCACCTATAACTTCACGCCGCAATATACGGGTTATATGAGTTACACCTCAATCTTTCTACCCAATGGTTCTAAAATTGACACTTCAGGTCAAGCCATTGGCCCCAAAGAAGGCAAAAGCTATGAAATTGGTCTTAAAACATCATGGCTTGATCGTCGTTTAACAGGTTCTTTCGCGGTATTCCGTACCACCCAAGACAATTATACCGTCGACAGTGGTCAACTTTCTGGTGCCACAACCCTTTACAATGTTTATAGTGTCAAGGCCCAAGGCATTGAACTTGGTCTTGCTGGTAAAGTCTCCGACCACTTAGATGTGATCTTGGGTTATACAAAATACGCATTAAAAAGTCGTTTAAATGGTGCTGATCCAAGCCCGAATCTGCCAAAACAGAGCTTCAGTCTCCTCACCGCTTATACCCTACCTCAAGTGCCACAACTAAAATTGGGGGTCAGTGTACAATGGCAGGATGACATTCGAGACACTGCCTATGCTTCCATTCATCAAGATGCCTATGCCCTGCTTAATTTAATGGCGAGCTATCAACTCAATGATCATATTTTGTTGCAAGCCAATGCGAATAATGTGACAGATAAAAAATATTTGACTGGATTAAGTGGTGGTCAAGGCCTTTACGGCGCGCCTGCCAATTACACAGTGGCGGTGAAATTTAAATATTAATTGCTATATGATCAATAAGCCCGTTACTTACACGGGCTTATTTCACAAAAAATATTATTAAAATTCAAACATTAAATTTAAAAAATCAATCTATTTATTAAAAAACATATTATTTGAATATAATTAAACAATATAATAAGAATAATTATCAAAAACATCTGGATTTATAGATGAAATTCCCTATCAATACACTATATCTTGCAATGCTTAGTGTCAGTACTGTTACACATGCAACCGATACCCCAGATCTCGATCCTGCAACCAAAGAGAAAAGCACTCTCAATCATGTCAACACATTGGCAACCATCAAAATTAAGGCGGAAGAAAACGATAAAAGTGTCACAGAGGGTTCAAAAAGTTACACTGCAAAAAGCAATAACACATCAACCAAACTTAATCTGTCGCCACGAGAAACGCCTCAAACGGTAAAAGTCCTGACACAGGAATATCTACAAGATCGTAATTTAACGTCCTTACAAGATTTATTTAATACCATCACAGGTGTATCCACGCCGCGTACCGATGAAAGGCAGAGTGTATATGCACGTGGTTTTCAGGTTGACTATTATTTAATTGATGGCATGCCAACCACGACAAATATGGGATCAAATGATTTAGATTTAGGAATCTATGATCGGGTTGAAATTGTGAAAGGTGCAAACGGACTCACGACAGGGGCTGGAAATCCTGCAATGGCCACTAATCTAGTTAGAAAACATGCCAACAGTAAAGAATTTACAGGAAATTTAAAAACTTCTTATGGCTCATGGGATGCTTGGTCAACATCTGCTGATCTATCTGGACCATTGAATAATGACGGATCTTTGCGTGGTCGAGTCTATTTAAAACATGCCGATCAAAACTCATTTATGGACCATTATAAAAAGGAAAGAAATGTCATTTATGGAACCATAGACTGGGATATTTCGGACAAAACCAATGTTTACCTAGGAGCCACATACCAAGAACTGAACCGTTCTGGTGTACGCTGGGGCGGCACACAAGCCTTCTATGACGATGGTACACGCACCAATTTTTCCAGACAGACCACTGTCAGTGCACCTTGGACATATTGGAATCAGGATGACACGATTGTTTTTGCGGGCCTAAAACAAAACTTATGGAATGACATAAAACTCAATGTTGCCTATACATGGCGACAAACTGAAATGGATACGCAACTGCTTTATGTCGGCAAAAATGTGAAGAAAGCCACCAATACTGCCAATTATAGTGATACATCTATATGGAAAGCAGAGCAAGAAACAATTCAGAATAATATTGATCTTTACATCAACGCACCATTTACACTATTTAATCGACCACAAGAAATTATTATTGGCGGATCTTGGAACAAGAGTGAGGCAACCAAGTATAAATATGGTGGTTCAAGTTATAGTGGTGGTGCTGACAAATTCTTGGCGCACGAATTTAGTTATGTGACAGGCGCTGGGCATTTAACCCAAGAAATCCCATGGCAAACGAATATTTATGCAGGCTATCCAAATGAAACCACGCAAAGTAGTTTCTATCTTTCTGGGAAATTCCAACTTTTAGACAATGTTAAAGTAATTACAGGAGTCCGTTTATCCAATTGGGAATACCA
>JASGGM010000098.1:0-8505 GCA_047605045.1 Acinetobacter sp.
ACGGCGTTTTCTAGGTAATCTGGGCATCAATTTACCAACCTTACCTTTAATTTGTTCGGTGTTACGAACCAAACCGATGCAAGGACCGACTGATATTGCGGTGGGTGCACCGAATTTCTCCTTTAGAAAACATCAAGACGGTGGGTTTATTATTACGCAACGAGGCGCATTGGATGCCCCCTTAACACTCGATCACCTCTTAATTGGGACACGTTACTTGCAACAATTGCGGGGTCAACGAGATTTCTTGCGTATTTCTTTTGGAAAATATGGAATAAAAGACTTAGGGTTGGCAAGAAAATGGACAGCACAGGATACCTCTCCATTTGAAAAAGTGCGCATGATGGATCCGAATGCCAATGAATCTTTAAACAATGAAGCCTTGGCAAATTTAAAAGCAGCTTGGCCGAGCTTTTCAAAGCTAGAGATTGCCAATACTTGGGCGGGGGTGATTGATGTGACACCAGATTCCAATCCAGTAATCGATAGCATAGAAAGCATTTCTGGTTTAACCGTTGCGACTGGCTTTTCAGGTCATGGGTTTGGTACGTCTCCAGCAGCAGGTCAATTGGCAGCGGATTTAATTTCAGGACATCCCCCGATTATTGATCCACATCCATACCGTTTCAGCCGTTTTAATACATGAGCAATGATTTCATAAACAATCATCAAAATGAATACGCGATGTTTTGCGTATTCATTGAAATTTAAGATGCCAATGTTTTTAAAATTAATTCCTGACGTGTATTCACCATCGTTTTTTGAAAGATGTGTTGAATATGCGTTTTGACCGTTGCGAGGCTAACAAATAATTCATTGGCAATATCTTGATTTTTCTTGCCTTTTAAAATTAAGTTTAAAACTTTGCGTTCTTTATTGGTCAGTTCATCTATTAAATGAACAGGTGTTGGCGTGCTTTGGGCAGTATGCTGAAGTGGCATCATTTGAAATTTGGCCAAAGAATAGCAACTATCAATGGCCATAATTTCATGTTGGGTAAAGCAGCCTTCATTGGGCGATCGAATTAAGCTAATTCCACAAATTGTTTGATGATCTTTTTTGAAAAAAAGTTCGATATTGTCAGCCACTTCATTATTTTTGAGGAAACTCTGGTAGGGAAGAGGAATGTCATTCTCAAGTAATCTTGCCATTTCCATGTCGCACAATGGATTATTTTTGACATAAATTGGATCATATTCACACATATCGTGCAGGTAATGTCTGATGGCATGTTCACTGAGATTTTTGGAATGATAGGCATACGGTTGTTGGGCATCAGGCGTGGCTTCATAAGCAAAAAAACGTGCAAAAGGCACCGCCTTGGTGATTGAATAAATAAAATGATCAACAAATGAAACCCAGTTTTTGCATTCCATCTTGGCATCCCAAACTATATACCGAAAATTTATTTAATAAAAAGCAAAAAATATGCCAGAAATAAAAATCCTTGCAATATATGAAATAATTGCAAGGAATAAAGTATATAAAACAACAGCTGCGTGATATTTAAAAATTGGCAGTTAGTACCAATGCACTATAAACATTCAGATGGTTATTTCCATTTTGTAGGCCACCATTTTGATCGCTATATTTTGGTTTATAAAATGCAAGGACAGGAGAGAGCATAATATTTTTCTTGATATTCCAGACAGCAAAAAGATCTAATTCCTTTCCAGAAAAGTTAACAGCATTATTTGTATGGAGTGTATTAAATCGATAAGCCAATACGCCTAAAGTTAGATTTTCTTTAGGGGTAATATTCAGACCTAAAGTTGTAATATCGGTATTATTATTAAAAGGTCCTGCATAATTGTAAGCAACCTCTCCTTGGAACCATGTACCATATTGCGATGCTCCAATAAATAAATTATCCCATTTTTGCGAAAAACGAGAATAGCGTGCAGTAATAGCAGGTTGCCAAGTAATATCCTTAAAATCATAGCCTGCTTTTAAGTACCAAGCATTGGCTTGATCACCATTATTTTTATCTTGGTAAGCATATTCAAATGCAAAATTTGCATTTGGAATATTTAAATCACTTGTCCCTCTTAAACTATAGACATCCATTTTGTTCCGAAAAGCGGGTTGACCAATAATGCTGGCATCTGCAAGGTCACTGTCGATAGAATTATTATGCAAATAGGTGAACTCTAAATTCTGATTTTTGTTTTTATAGCCAATATTTGCGCCTGTAAAACGGGCATACATTTGAATGGGATTGTTCGATTTGAATGTAAAGAAACTGCCATAAATGGGTTGGTTCTGACCAATTTTAACAATCGCAGTATCCTTAAAGTCACGATGTCCTGCCAAGTAATATGTACCACCACCATCTTTATGATATTGCTTTGGAAAAGCTGGCGAATTACCGAGATTAGGTGCATCTGCACAAATTAGAAAGCCGTCCCCTAGGCATAAACTTTGCCGACCATAGGAAATGTCTATACCATCTTCACCTAAAAATGGAAATAAATTTCCCGACTTCCAGCCAACATAGGCATCTTCCAGTTTGGTCGCCGATTCGGATCCATCCGTATAGCCACCCGCATCACCATCGCCCCAAGTTGCAGCACTCACCAAATTAACTTTTGCATAAAATGAACCAAAATGATCCGTTTTCTGATTTAAACCCAATCCATACTGAATATATCCTTCTTGCCAGTCATACTTTTTATTTTGTGCATTTGGAATATAACCACGCTCGCTATGAAAACTTGCCAGTGCGATATTGGCATGTATAGATATGTCGGTATTATCATCTTTATATAATGATAGCTCAGCATAAGTATACGAAGAGAGTAATAGGATGGGGCTACATAAAAATAGGGAATGGATTCTTTTGTTCATCACTTTACCTCAATGTAATGTGAAATGTCGGTTTATATTTTTATCAGTCATATTAAGTTGATAACTGAATAAAAATGCAGGTTTATATTTTTTTATGCTTTTTCATTATTTTAAGCTATCAAAAAATGGCAAACTTTAATTTTATTTTGATACTGCTGCATATTTGCCGAATTTTGATAACGCTGGATGTTTTTGATACTTAGACTCAAAATTAAGATCAATTTTGGATGTAAGAATATGTCAACAGCGCATACCTTAAAAAAAGGAAGCCTTGGTTTGTTATCCATCGTTTTCTTTGTTATTGCAGCAGCCTCACCTTTGACGGGTGTTGTTGGCGGGTTACCCATTGCTTTTTTTGTTGGCAATGGTGCTGGTGTGCCAGGGGTTTATCTCTTAGCAGGTATTTTACTGATTTTATTTAGTTTTGGCTTTGTATCAATGAGCCGATATGTTGTGAATTCAGGGGCATTTTATGCCTATATCACACAAGGGCTAGGTGTGGGACTGGGGCTTTCAGGTCTGAATTTAGCATTACTGGGTTATACCTGTATGCAACTTGCTGTAAGTTCAATGTTTGGTTTTTTTACCGAACAACTGGTGCAGTCTTTTCATGTGAATCTTCCAATAACATGGTGGATGTATGCCATTTTGATGCAAGTTGTCGTGGTCTTTCTGGGTATTGCAAAAGTTGAAATAGGTGGGAGAGTTCTTGGTTTATTAATGGCGTGTGAGGTTGGAATTGTACTCTTGCTAGATGGGTATATTGTATTACAACAGCCATCATTTGAATTTAGTTCATTTGCACCCTCTACTTTTTTGAGTGGTAACTTTGGTATATCTATGGTTTTTGCGATTTGCTCTTTTATTGGCTTTGAAGCGACCGCCATTTATTCAGAAGAATGTAGAAATGCCAAAGTGACGATTCCACGTGCAACATTTATCGCCGTGACCCTGATTACTGTATTTTTTGCATTCAGCTCATGGGCGTTTGTACAACTTATGGGTGTAAACAACATTGCACAAATTGCCGCAGCAGATCCGAACTTATTTGTTTTTAATATTGCACAACAATTATTAGGCGGGTGGTCGCTGCAACTGATCTCTATTTTATTGGTGACCAGTTTATTTGCTGCATCTCAGGCATTTCATAATTCACTGTCACGGTATTTATATACAATGGGGCGGGATCAGTTAATTTGGACTAAAGTAGCCAAAACACATGCAAAGCATCAAACACCATATATGGCCAGCATTGTGCAAGGTATTTTTATGGTTGCCATGCTTGTTTTATTTGCAGTAGCACAACTTGATCCAATGATTGATGTATTTGCATGGGCATCGGTGTTAGGCAGTATGACCGTGTTAACCTTGCAAGTGGGCGTTTCGGTTGCTGCGATTCAGTTTTTCCGCCGCAATCCGCAATTGCCTGTTTCATTATGGAGTAGATTGATTGCACCCTTATTGGCAACCCTAGGCATGATTTATGTGTTAATTAACGTGGTGCAAAATTTGCAAGTATTAAGTGGATCAACTTCATCCGTTATATTTCTGTTGCCATGTTTGATTGTGATTTGTGTGTTGACTGGACTGCTAACGGCACATTATCTGAAAAATAAAAATCCTCAGCGTTATATGATGCTCGCAAAAATGATAGAAATTATTTAAGAAATATTTTTATAACACCCATTCATACAGTGAAGACCATATATTTTTAAACATATGGTCTTTATTTTTTTAAATTAAAATGAGCGAAAATTAAGCAATGGCATAAATATTGCTTTTTTAAAGGGAGTCATTGTCGAAAAAGTGAAAGAAGATGTCTAGCAATGAGTATCCAAATTTTTACAAGGCGTCTAATATTCAAGAAGCATCCCATCATACGATGTTGCTCAAAAACTGGGATTTGTCTTATAACCAAGTCTCTTCAGGAAAGTTTATTAGCTCATTAAATGAAGTAAGTTTCGATGGTATTCAAATATATAGGGAAACGTTTGCCCCCTCTATTTTTCAAAAGGGTTCAGCGAAACAGGCATGTATTAGTTTGGGTTTTTTTGGTGAGTTGAACGAACCTGCTGTTTGGAAAGGCAAGCAAATTAATAGTAAGGAAATTATCTCAATTATTTCTGGCGAAGAGGTCATGCTATATACTCCGCCGCAATGCACCTTTTTTGCACTGAGTATCCCTTTGATCTATCTTGAAGATCATTGTACAAAAATGCTGCAACATTCTTCAAAAATTCTTGCAGACTCGGATGTGATTCATCATTTACATCCTAAACTTTATGCGTTGTTGAATACGTTGTTAAGCCAGCCTTTGCTGGTTGCGACCAAAGCTGTACGTAGTGAAATTCAATCTGAACTTTTGCAATTAACCACAGAATATCTTGATAATTTATATCTTCATCCAAATGATTTTCGTATTTCCACGAAAAAAGCGAATCAAGTTGTTCGGCTTGCTTTGGAGGCAGTAGAAAATACGCAGGATCAATCATTATCGGTAGAAGAATTATGTGGCTTGACACATACATCGAGACGAACATTACAGAACTGTTTTGAACAAATCACTGGCGTCAGTCCTGCATTATTTCTGAAATATTTACGACTCAATACAGTGAGAAAAATATTAGCACAATCGGATGAAATAATTTCTGTCAGTGATGTTGCTATGAATTTTGGCTTTTGGCACCTTTCACAATTTGCTTCAGATTATAAGCGTTTATTTACTGAATCACCGTCGGATACGTTACGCACCAACCGCAGAATTAAGACGTTGTTATGGAGTTAAGGTTATTGAGTTAAGGTTATGGAGTTAAGTCGGATATGATGAAAATCATGACTCTGAAAAATACGGACGCTTGCCATCAGCAAAACAAGCCGAGCATTCTTATGCGTATTCAGCAAAATTAAAGCTTTAAACAATTAAATATCGTTTGAAGCACGTAGGGCGTAGATCTACGATTTAGGATGCCGTAGACCTGTAATTTAATTTGTTAACATATACTTAGCAATAATCGAAAGACCTGATAATAAAACGACTATATTGATAACTTTCATAAATTGTTGTTTTGATAGTTTTAACGTGATGTGTTTGCCAATGAAGGCACCTAAGAACATCGAAGGCAAAAATATCAATGCCAAAGCAAGTAGTTTTTCTGAAAAATAGACGCCCGCAATAGCAAATAAAACAACACGAAATAATGTGCTGCAACCAATCAGCGTTGTTTGCGTGACACGAATCTTTTCTGGAGTCTCGATACGACCATTTAAATAAATGGCATATAAAAATCCACCACTACCAAACATTGCACCAAAGAAACCACCTCCTAATCCAAACGGGATAACATATTTTTTCTTGATGTGTTTATGCGGTTTAAAACCACTTAAGGAATAGATGGCATAGAACAGTGTAAATAGACCGAATGCGAGTAATGCATGGCTCGGGTTTACTTTCATGAGAAGGACAAACCCGATCAAACTGCCAATGAACATGAGCGGAATTAACACTTTCAACTCTGAAAAGTCTGCTTTCTTACCATCTTTAATAACATTGGATAGGGCTGCGAACATATCCAAAAGTGCTAATAATGGAATAATGCTGGACAATGGCAAGAAGTTGAGGAGGATGGGACTGGCAATCAGCGCTGTTCCGAACCCCACCATTCCAAAAATAATATAAGAAACAACAATGGTCAGCATCATGATCATGATGTGTAGTGCTGAAAAATATGCAAAAAATTCCATTTTCATTTCTCTACAGCGAGTTTGAATAATCGCTATGCTTAATCGGTGGCTTCGTGCCGTTGGTGATAAGAAATGCTTTGCATTTCCTGTAATCTTGAATAAGTGCGTTTAAATTCAAAGCCAAGCCTTTGGCCCTGATAGAGCTGATCCAATGGTTGAGATGAGGTGAAATACAGGCAAATCTTCTGATCATACAGCTCATCAATCAAGTAGATAAACCGCCGTACAGCATCATAGATTTTATCTGTTAATTGATCTATGCCACTGATCAGTACGTATTCATATTGCTGGGCAATGTCAATATAATCGGCTGGACTACGGGCTTCCCGACAAATGGCTTCAAAATCAAACCATACCACATTGTCAAATGTCGCTTTGACCAATAGGGGGCGTCCATTCACATTAATTTTATCTTCTGTTGGCGTATGATGATTTGTCAGTTGGGCATAGATCGTGTTGATCCAGATGTCCGCAGCATCATTGAGCGGAGAATGATAATAACAACGCTCGGCCTGTGCTTTTTTGATGGTGCGATAGTCAACCTGATTTCCAATTTCAAGCACCTGACAATGGTTATAGATATGCTGAATGGTTTCTAAAAAACGGTCTCGGTTCAGGCCATCTTTGTATAGATCTGAAGGATCTATATTTGAGGTCGCGACCAGTACAATGTTTTTGGCAAATAAGAAATTGAACAGGCTTGAAAGGATCATTGCATCGGCAACGTTAGATACAAAAAATTCATCAAAACAAATTAATTTGTATTTGCGAGCAATATCATTGGCAATAATTTTGAGCGGATCTTGGTTTCCACGTAGTGTCACTAGCTGTTGATGCACATTTTTTAAGAAATGATGAAAATGTACCCGCATTTTTTGATCAGACGTCACGGACTTATAAAATAAATCCATCATCCATGTTTTTCCTGTCCCAACACTTCCCCAAATGTATAAACCCTGAATACGTGAAGCGGCAAAGAAATGAGATTTGCTGTTGAGTTTTTCCCGTATGCCATTGAGATATTCTATGGCGTGTTGTTGTGTTGGGTCGGGCAATACCTCACCATTTTGGATCATCGTGTGATACAGACTATTCAGATTGTCACAATTGATTTTTTCCAACGATTTGCTCCCTCACAGCCCAATATTCCTTTTCATCTCCAGTTTATGGTGGCTAAAAGGGTGAATCAAGTGATTTGGCTTGCTTGAGCGGTGGTAGGCAAGGCTCAGGATTAAATATGCTGCCGATATTTGCGACGTCTTGGTCGGAAATGTTATTCACCAAAGCAGCAGTCAGAAGGTATTCCTTATGATCCAGCACACTCTTTGGATATACGCGATAAAAAGACATCTATAAAAAAACCGACCATGAATGGGCATGGCCGGTTTAATCGTTGGCTAAAAGTGATTAGTGGGATAAATCAACACAGAGGTATTTCATTTCCAGATATTCATCAATACCAAATTTAGATCCTTCACGACCTAATCCAGATTGTTTGATTCCACCAAATGGTGCGACTTCATTGGAAATTGCACCGGTATTAATACCGACCATGCCATATTCCAGCGCTTCACCTACACGCCATTGGCGCGCTGTGCTTTGTGTAAATACATAAGCGGCTAAACCAAATTCAGTGTCATTGGCCATATGAATCGCTTCTGCTTCTGTACTGAAACGGAACAGTGGTGCAAGTGGGCCAAAAGTTTCTTCTTTGGACACTTTCATGTCTTGCGTAACGCCAGTCAGCACCGTTGGTTCAAAGAATGTTCCACCGATGTCTGCACGTTTACCACCGATACGTATTGTTGCACCTTTCGAGGTCGCATCTTCAATGTGGGAAATGACCTTCTGCACAGCATTTTCGTTGATGAGTGGTCCTTGGGTTGAACCTTCTTGACGACCATCACCGACTTTCAG
>JASGGM010000099.1:0-8505 GCA_047605045.1 Acinetobacter sp.
TTATTGGTGGAATATGGTGCATTGGTATTGGATTTAAACCTGCGTTTCCGTATTCATGCACTGATGCAATGGGTAGAAAATCAACAGATAAAAGGCATTATTGACTTAACCCCTGGCATTCGTTCATTACAAATTCATTTTGATTCTACCGAGTTGGATCAATTGGATTTATTGCGCTTACTCCAGATTGCTGAAGATGAATTACCTGACATAGAAAACATGCAAGTGCCTTCTCGCACGGTGTATTTACCGTTGGCTTGGGAAGATTCACAAACGCAATTGGCGACGGAAAAATATACGCAACTGGTACGTCCCGATGCACCATGGTGCCCTGATAATATTGAATTTATTCGTCGAATTAATGGTTTGCCTGCTAAACAGGCGGTAAAAGATATTGTTTATCATGCAGCATATTTGGTGATGGGGCTGGGGGATGTTTATTTGGGGGCACCTGTGGCAACACCCTTAGATCCAAGACATCGTTTGGTGACGACAAAATACAATCCTGCCCGTACATGGACGCCTGAAAATGCCGTAGGTATTGGGGGAGCATACATGTGTGTGTACGGCATGGAAGGGCCGGGTGGCTATCAATTTGTTGGGCGTACCACGCAAATGTGGAGTCGTTACCGCAAAAATCCTAATTTTATAACGACGCAACCGTGGCTACTCCGCTTCTTCGACCAAATTCGTTTTTATGAAGTGTCTGAAACAGAGCTGATGCAGATGCGTGAAGACTTTAAAGCGGGGCGTTTGCAATTACGTATTGAAGACGGGGTCTTGAACTTAAAAGAATACAATGACTTTCTGCTTGAACATCAAGAAAGTATTCATGCATTTAAATCGCATCAGCAACACAATTTTGAAGCAGAACGTCGTCGTTGGCATGAGGCAGGACTGGCAGAATATATGTCTGACAGTTTAGATGCCGTAGTCGATGAAAGTGAGATTCTGATCCCTGAAGGTGGTATGGGGGTTGAATCGCATATGCCGGGGTCGGTATGGAAAGTTGAATGTGTGGTAGGGGATATTGTTCATGAAGGGGATACTTTGGCTGTCATTGAAGCCATGAAAATTGAGATTCCGATCGTTTCACCAGCCACGATGAAGGTTGAGCACATCTTGATTGAGAAGGCACAGACGGTGAAAACGGGACAAGTTTTATTCACATTGGCTCCAGTTTAATCAAAAGGATGACATCGTGAAGCGATTTGGTATAAAAATTGCTTTCATGGAGAGGATTATTAATGCGCTATGGTTCACAGCGTTTCATAGTTTTATTTTTTGTGTTTAATGGAGAAGCTTCACGATGAAAGGCTTAATTAAAACCATATTACTTTCAGCAACATTAACCGTGAGTGCTTTGGGTTCGACTGTACATGCGAAAGACTGGAAAGTGATTCGCTTTGGTACGGAATCGTCATACAAGCCTTTCGAATACAAAACACCAGATGGCAAGTTAACAGGATTTGATATCGATTTGGGTAATGCGATTTGTGCCAGACTAAAAGCGAAGTGTGTATGGGTAGAAAACGCATTCGATGGCATGATTCCAGCACTGAAAGCAAAAAAATTTGATGGTATTTTATCATCGATGACCGTGACCGATGAACGCCTTAAACAAATTGCGTTTAGTAATAAAATTTACAACACACCAACGCGGATGATTGCCAAAAAAGGCTCACCTTTATTGCCAACAGTTGCATCTTTAAGAGGTAAGCGTGTTGGTGTACAACAAGGAACTATGCAAGAAAGCTATGCCAAAGCCTATTGGGCAACCAAGGGCGTGAATGTTATATCTTATCCAAATCAGGATGTTTTGTATCAAGATATGGTTTCTGGCCGTTTAGATGCCTCTTTACAAGATGCAATTATGGTTGATGCAGGATTCCTGAAATCTGAAAAAGGCAAAGGTTTTGCTTTTGTTGGTGCAAATGTGACTGATGCTAAAACGTTGGGTGTGGGTGCAGGTGTTGGTCTGCGCAAAGAAGATGTCGACCTAAAAAATAGCATTAACAAAGCATTAGCAGCAATTATTGCAGATGGAACGTATAAGAAAATTGAGAAAAAATATTTCCAGTTTAGTATTTATTAAGTTACAGTCCTTATCTATTACAACAGTGTCGGCTTCGGTCGGCACTTTAAGTTTTCCTCCATTTCAATCTCATCACGATCAGTTTGAGCATTTTTCGAGGAGAAGATGAGTATGTCTTTATCTGGCTATGGGCCACTTCTTCTCAGTGGTACGTGGATGACTTTACAGCTGGCCCTGTTGTCACTGCTACTTTCTGTCATTATTGGCCTGATTGGCGCAAGTTCTAAACTGTCAAATATTAAGATTTTACGTTTTCTTGCAACGGCTTATACCACACTCATCCGCAGTGTACCCGATTTGGTGATTATGCTTTTGCTGTTTTATAGCTTACAGCTGGTACTAAATTCCATTACAGAGTCCTTACAAATGGACCAGATTGATATCAATCCATTTGTTGCTGGTGTGATTACATTGGCGTTCATTTATGGTGCATATTTTACTGAAACATTTCGTGGTGCCTTTCAGTCTGTTCCAGTTGGGCAAATTGAAGCAGCCAAAGCATATGGCATGACACACTGGCAAGTTTTTCGTCGAGTGCTTTACCCGCAAATGATGCGTTTTGCACTACCGGGGATTGGTAATAATTGGCAAGTATTAATCAAAGCAACGGCATTGGTATCGCTGATTGGACTTACAGACATTGTGAAAATAACACAAGATGTGGGTCGAACCACCATGCAAATCTTCTACTTCAGTCTGCTGGCAGCCATCATTTATCTGGCCATTACCACGGTGTCTAATTTAATTCTGTATTGGCTTGAACGTCGCTATTCTGTGGGCGTGAAAAAGGGGCAGCTATGATTGAAATTCTCCAACAATACTGGCAGCCCTATCTCTGGACAGATGGTTTTCAAATGACAGGTGTTGCCATGACAGCATGGTTATTGGTGCTGTCTATCGCCATTGGTTTTGTTCTTGCTGTTCCTCTTTCACTGGCGCGCGTCTCTGACCATGTCTGGTTACGCGGGCCAGTATGGTTATTTACCTATATTTTTCGGGGTACGCCACTCTATATCCAGTTGTTAATTATTTATTCAGGCATTTATAGTTTTGACTATATTCATAATCATCAACTCTTAGATGAATTTTTTCGAGATGGACTGAAATGCACTATTTTAGCTTTTGCGTTGAATACTGGTGCATATACCACTGAAATTTTTGCAGGTGCTATTCGGTCTATTCCAAGTGGTGAGCTAGAAGCAGCACAAGCCTTTGGGATGTCACCGTGGAAAAGATATACCCGTATTATTATTCCATCGATGTTACGCCGTGCACTGCCATTTTATGGCAATGAAGTCATTTTAATGTTGCATGCCACAACTATTGCATTTACGGCAACGGTGCCTGATATTCTCAAAGTTGCCCGTGATGTGAATGCAGCGACCTATGCAACTTTTGATGCCTTTGGGATTGCTGCCGTGCTATATGCAATTTTGGCATTTCTTTTAATTTGGTTGTTTCGACAATTAGAAAAACGCTGGTTGGCTTTCTTAAAGCCCACGAATCGTTAAAGGACACATATTATGATGGAACAATCTGCAAAATTAGTAATTCGTGATTTATGTAAAACATTTGGGGATCATGAAGTGTTAAAAGGCGTATCACTCGATGCCAAAGCGGGTGATGTGATTAGTATTATCGGTTCGTCGGGTTCGGGGAAAAGTACCTTATTACGTTGTATTAACTTTTTGGAACAACCGAGTAATGGCACCATCAAATTAAATGGTGAAAAACTGCGTACGGTGTTCGACAAGCATGGCAATCTGAAGGTAACAGACCCCAAGCAATTACAGAAAATGCGGACCCAATTGATGATGGTCTTTCAACATTTTAATTTATGGTCACATATGACTGTGCTCGAAAATGTGATTGAAGGTCCGATTCATGTACTGGGTGTCAAGCGTAGTGAAGCCATTGAGCGGGCACGCAAATATTTACGCAAAGTCGGTTTAGCGGAATCGGTTGAAAATAAATATCCTGCTTTTATGTCGGGAGGCCAACAGCAACGGGTGGCCATTGCACGTGCACTGGCAATGGAACCTGAAGTCATGCTCTTTGATGAACCAACCAGTGCACTTGACCCAGAATTGGTCGGTGAGGTGCTCAAAGTGATGCAAAGTTTGGCCGAAGAAGGGCGAACCATGATTGTCGTTACCCATGAGATGGGGTTTGCACGTGAGGTCTCCAACCATGTGATTTTTTTACATCAGGGGAAAATTGAAGAGCAAGGCCATCCTGATGAAGTCTTACACCACCCAAAAAGTGAACGATTACAACAGTTTTTGATGGGCAACCTAAAATAATCGACTTTGCAGCATGACGTTGAAGCCCTTTGTTGAAAGGGCTTTTTTTTATCAAAAATAAAATAGAAATTTAAATGAGGATGCATAAAAAATTGGCATAAAAACTGCTTAATTAAAAGCAAGTAATATTACTTATTTTTGATTTGGTAATACTAATATGCGTTTACTCAGCTATTTGTTTCAAATACATCGAAAAAGGGTTAAAACAGTGCTTATCCAATTTTTAACTGTTCGAGCGAGTTTCTATGTCAATCAGCCAAATCAACAAATTAAAAAAACCAAAGCTTACACGTATCAGCATTACCGTGCCTGAAGAAACGGTAATTGCACTAGATCAAAAAATTGTCGAACAGCAATATGAAAGCCGTTCGCAGGCCATTGTGGATATGATCAATTTGCATTTGATTGACCAGCATATGGCCGAAAATTCAGTCATGGTGGGAACACTGACATTATTGTATCAGCGTACCAGTTCGCATATTCGTGTGCAATTAAGTGACTTACAGCATCGGCATCTGGAACAAGTGATTAGCTCGCTCAGTATTCAGCTGGATGATGGAAAAATTTTAGAAGTGATGTTGTTACAAGGTAAAAGCAACACACTAAAAGAAATTAGCCAACAGTTTATTGCGTTGAAAGGGGTAATTAAAGGGCATTTAGAATTGATGGATGCCGTAATGCCACCGATTCAACAAAATGAATAGGTTGAGGGCTCAACAACAATGGGAGTGGGATGGTGCAACATTTATGGACACTACACGACTGGCAACAGGCGTATGTTACACAGCATATCCAAATACAGGATTTATATGCTTATGTCGCCAGTATTCACAATGATGATCATGCATGGATTCACCTTGCCGATCCCGCACAATTGCAACAGCAAATTGAAGTTGTCCTGCAACGTCAGCAGCAGGGCGAAGCATTGGCATTATTTGGCATTCCATTTGCAGTTAAAGACAACATCGATGTCGCAGGTTTTCCTACTTCAGCAGCCTGCATAGAGTTAACTTATATTGCCGAGCAAGATGCTACGGTCATTGCCAAACTCAAACAAGCAGGTGCGATTGTGATTGGTAAAACTAATCTTGATCAGTTTGCAACGGGTTTAGTGGGGATTCGTTCACCGTTTGGTGCGGTCAAAAACAGTTTTAATCCTGAATATATCAGTGGTGGATCGAGTGCTGGGTCATCTGTTGTGGTAGCAAAAGGTGTGGTGCCTTTTGCACTGGGTACAGACACAGCAGGGTCTGGGCGTGTTCCAGCGGGACACAATAATATTGTTGGATTAAAACCGACCAAAGGCTGGTTTTCTACACATGGACTGCTTCCTGCTTGTCGTACGCTGGATGTGATTTCAATTTTTGCTTTAAGCACAGATGATGCTTGGCAAGTTGCCCAAACCATACAAGGTTTCGATGCTCTAGATGAATATTCACGCGCACATCCAGAAAATACACCATCTCAATTCAGTAAGGCCAAAATTGCGATTCCTGACCAACTCGAATTTTATGGCGATGAAGAAAGTCGCAAAGCTTTTGCTATTGCTGTAGAACGGGTAAAAGCATTGGGGTTTGAAGTTGAAGTAATTGATTTTACCTATTTTAATCAGTTGGCCAATGCACTGTATAACCAAGCTTGGGTTGCAGAACGTGCCGTTGCAATTGATCGGGTAATTGACCGAAACAAGGCCTTAACCGTGATACAGAATATCATTGCGAAAGCCGATGAATTTACAGCGACGGATGCGTTACAAGCTGAATATGATCGCGCTCTGCTTAGCCAAAAAATCAATGGCGTACTCCAGCAATTTGATGCTTTGTTGGTGCCAACCGCACCGACCATCTACCGCATTGCTGAAGTCGAAGCCGACCCTATCACTAAAAATAGCCATATGGGGGCATATACCAATTTTGTAAATTTAGCAGATTTAAGTGCATTGGCGTTGCCAAATGTCGTTCGGAAAGATGGTTTACCTTCTGGGATTACCCTCATTGCACCCGCATGGCACGATCAAGCATTGGCACATTTCGGACAAATTTGGCAGGCACATTTAGATGTCACATTGGGAACATCGAAACAAGGCTATCTTAAGACGATAGATGTGACATCTCATCACACTGTCAAATTGGCTGTGGTAGGGGCACATCTAACAGGTATGCCATTGAATTTTCAATTAACTACACGTCGTGCGACGTTAGTCCAAAAAACACGAACAGCACCACACTATAAACTTTATGCATTAAATAACAGTCATCCACCGAAACCTGGTTTGCAATTCAATGCAGATGGACAGGCAATTGAAGTTGAAGTGTGGGATGTGCCGATGGCGTTATTTGGAAAAATCGTGGCTGAAGTTCCGCCACCATTGGGTATTGGGAATGTGCAGCTGGAGGATGGCACATGGGTCAAAGGCTTTATTTGTGAGGGCTATGCGTTTGGTGATGCCAAAGACATCAGTCATTTCGGCGGATGGAGAAGTTATATCCAGTCACTTCAATCATCCACAGCAAGCAACAGTACGGTTTAAATACAAGGGGAATCCGATATGATGCGTAGCACATGCTTATCATTATCTGTCGTTTTGGGAATGATACTGACTGGCTGTGATAACTCAGCCAAAACACCAGACAAACAGACCAATGCCTCTGAATCAACGACCACCAGCAATGCAGCAACAATCACGATTGGCTATAGCGATTGGCCTGGGTGGGTCGCTTGGCAAGTTGCCATTGAAAAAGGCTGGTTAAAAGATGCGGGACTGAATATCAACTTCAAATGGTTTGATTATTCATCTTCACTGACTGCATTTGCTGCCAATCAGCTAGATGCGGTCATGGTCACCAATGGCGATAACCTTGTCACTGCCTCAGGTGGAACCAAAGGCATTGTCATTTTAGCCACCGATTACTCCGCTGGAAATGATGTCATTATTGCAAAAGATGGCATTCAGTCGGTCAGTGATTTAAAAGGCAAGACGGTTGCTTTAGAAAAAGGGTTAGTCGATCACCATTTATTAAATACAGCATTGCGTGATCAAAACATTGCAACGCATGATGTTAAAATTGTGAATTCTGTAACCAATGAATTGCCACAAGTCTTTGCCAGTAAAGACATCGCAGCGATTGCCGTTTGGCAACCGATTGCCAGTCAGGCCTTGAAATCGGTTGCGGGTTCTAAAATTATTTATACGTCTAAGGATAAGCCCGGTCTAATTTATGACACGGTTGCTGTAAGTGTAACCAGTTTGGCGCAAAATAAAGAACAATGGACGAAGTTTGTGCAGGTGTGGGATAAAGTCGTGAACTATATCCAAGATCCGAAAACCCATGATGATGCAGTGAAAATCATGGCAAATCGTGTCGGTGTTGCACCTGCACAATATGCCAAAATGATTGATGGTACACATCTTTTGAGTGTGGCAGACAATAAAAAAGTCTTTACGAAAGGGCAGGTCTTTGACTCCATTTATGGGTCAAGCTATTACGTCAATGAATTTAATGTGAGTAATGGTATTTATAAAACAGCAGTGGATGTGGACAGTTTGATTGATCCTTCAGTGGTTGAAGCTGTGAAATAAATATTGAACATGCTGTATCGAAAGATACAGCATTTTTTTATGGAATGATTGAATCTTTTTGATGGGAAAAATATGATGCGGATTCTAACTTTTACAACATCCATCGCCGTGAGTCTGATGCTCGCTTCATGTGACAATACGGCTAAAGTTGCTGATATTAAAGCAGATTCAAAAGCAACGACTGCAACAAATAGTAAACCTCTGGTGATTCCCTATAGTGAATTTCCGAGCACCATGGTATGGCAATTGGCCATTGAAAAAGGTTGGATTAAAGAAAGCGGAGTGAATGTTAAATTTCAATATTTCGGCGATTATGTTGCTGAAATGGAAGCATTCCTTGCAAAAAAATTAGACGCGAGCGTTGTCACGAATGGTGATAATTTTATGCTGTCTTCGGGGGGTACCAAAGGCATGATTATATTTGCTGTTGATTATTCATCTGGTACGGACGTCATTGTTGCTAAACCCGGTATACACTCTTTACAGGATTTAAAAGGTAAAACAGTCGCTTTTGAAAAAGGATTAGT
>JASGGM010000100.1:0-8445 GCA_047605045.1 Acinetobacter sp.
CTGGTATTCATATTTGCGAACCTTCCCCGCAACGTACCCCTGTTTTATATCAGGCGGGTGCTTCACCGCGTGGTCAAAAATTTGCCAGTGAAAATGCCGAATGTGTATTTATTTCAGCACCATCCAAAATTGCGGTTAAAAAGATAGTCTCTAGTATTCGTGCAAAACTTGCTGAAGCAGGTCGAGATCCTCACTCGGTTAAAATCTATACGCTCTTGTCAATCGTCACCGATCAAACTGATGAAAAAGCACAGCAAAAATTTAAAGAATATCAATCTTATGGAAGTTATGACGGTGCGTTAACTTTAGTGTCTGGCTGGTCTGGCGTCGATTTTTCTCAATACCAACCCACCGATCAGGTTGAATATATTCATACCAATGCGATTCAGTCAATGTTGGATTCTTATGTGAATGCCGACCCTGACCGTGTGTGGACCATTGAAGAAATCGCAAACTGGAACAGTATTGGCGGTAATGGCCCTGTTTTAGTCGGCTCGCCTGAAACTGTTGCCGATACCTTGCAACAATGGGTTGAAGACACCGACGTGGACGGTTTTAACCTTGCCTATATTTTAGCGCATCAAACTTTTATTGATGTTGTCGATTTAATTGTGCCTGAACTGCAAAAGCGTGGCGTTTATCAAACCGAATATGCATCGGGTACGTTACGTGAAAAACTCTTTGGCGAAGGGCCTCATTTGCCAGCACATCATCGTGGTGCCAAGTATCGGCATTCGAATGATTTACATCAGGGAGTGGCTTGATGATTGTGGTGAAGAATTTAGATAAATCATATCCACTTCAACATGGTGAACATGCACATGTCCTTAAAAAAATTAATTTAAATGTTCAGAAAGGTTCAATTACAGCAATCGTAGGGCCAAGTGGTTCAGGGAAATCCACGTTATCTAAATGTTTAAGTCTACTTGAGCAACCCACATCAGGAGAAATTCTTCTCAATAATACCAATATTGCCCAGTTGTCTAGCAAGGATTTGAAACCATTTCGTCAGAAAATTGGCATGATTTTTCAATCGGCAGCATTGCTTTCTAGACGTACTGCTGCTGAAAATATTGCGCTACCACTGGAATACTTAGGTGTGGTTGATCAGCAAATTGAGCAACGTGTAAATGAATTACTTGAAAGTGTCGGATTACTTCATAAAGCGAATCAGTATCCGCATCAGTTATCTGGAGGTCAAAAACAGCGTGTGGCTATTGCACGCGCTTTGGCACTTAAGCCCGAAATACTCATCTCAGATGAAGCAACTTCTGGTCTGGATCCCGATGCGACACGTTCAATTTTAAATTTACTCAAACAATTGCAGAAGCAACTTGGGTTAACCGTTGTATTAATCACACATGAAATGGATGTCGTTCGTCAGATTGCCGATAATGTTGCCGTACTTTCACAAGGAGAAATTCGTGAATTTGGCACTGTCATCGACTTAATTCGTAACCCATCATCGACGATTGGTCAGCAAATTTTACCCTTACAAACCGATATTGACTTACCAGATGCTTTACAACCACTGCAAATTTTGTGGGGAGCACAGACACCTGAAAACTGGCTCAGCCAGCTCACATTGGTGACTGGAATTGAGTGGAATGTCCATACAGCAAATATCGAGCAGATTCATGATCAACAAGTCGGAAAGATATTAATTAGCCTAGATAAAAAGATCTGGCAAACAGAAAATAGTCGTATACAACAGGCTTTACAGAAGCTGGCTATAGACGTTTCTGAAATCCCTCTCCCAAAACACCAGACCGATCTAAATATTCATGCATTGGCAATCTAAAGGGAGAAATTTGTGAGTAGTTCAGAAAATATCCTTGTCGATCAAAATACGCCTTGGGGAGAAATCCCCGCAATGCTATTACCAGCCTATATTGAAACGTGGACGATGGTTGGTATTGTCATGCTGCTTGTCATTATTATTGGAGGAATCACTGGCGTTCTGTTATTTAATAGTTCACAAAAAGGACTATTTCCACACACCTCTCTTTATAACTTTTTAAATGTCATCGTTAATGTTGGACGTTCACTGCCCTTTTTAGTTCTTATGGCTGCCATTATTCCCTTCACGAAATTTTTGACAGGTACAACCATTGGTATTGCAGCAGCAATCGTGCCCATGACCTTGGCAGGAATCCCTTTTTTTGCACGCCTTGTTGAAAATGCATTGAATGATTTACCCATTGAAATTCAAGCTGTTGGTAGAGTTTCAGGAGGAACGACTTGGCAAATTATTTCAAAAGTTCAAATTAGCGAAGCCTTACCCAGTCTGGTTGCAGCAATAACGCTCAATATTATTGCGATGATCGAATACTCTGCCATTGCAGGAACAATCGGTGCTGGCGGAATTGGATACCTTGCAGTTTTGTATGGTTATCAGCGGTTCGATCATCATGTCATGATTGCAACCATCATCAGCCTCATTATTACCATCCAATTTATACAATTCATTGGTAATGCTCTCAGTCGTTATTTACAACGGCAGCTATGATTTTATAAAAGGAAGAAAAATGTCAAATAAACAATCTCCTCAGGGCTTTCAAATTAAGAAAAAATCCTCATTACCTTGGATTATTGGTGGTGTCATTGTCGTCATCATTCTATTGTTGTTCTGGGTCTTAAAAGGGCATTCAAACAGTGAAAAAAGTATAAATTCTGAAGTGATCAAAGTTCACTATGAACCCGCAATGATTGGTGAAAAAAGTATCATTGAATACGCCAATCAGCACATTGCACCCGACTATGGCGTAAAACTTGAGGCGGTTGGCTTACAAGATTCAATACAGGCAAACCGCGCAGTGAACGATGGTGTGTATACTGCAACGATTCATCAGCATCAATGGTGGCTCAAACAAGTTGTCGATGCAAATGGATTCAAACTCACACCGACAACGGAAATTTTCCAATGGGCTTTTGGCGTATATTCCGACAAATATAAATCCATTCAGGATATTCCTGATGAGGCAAAAATTGCTGTACCAAATGACTTGGCCAATCAGGCACAAGCATTATGGTTGTTGGCGCGAGATAATTTGATTGAACTCAATCCAGCAATTGAACCAAGAGTTGCACGGCTAAAAGATATTAAAAACAATCCACATCACTTCAAATTCGTTGAAATTGAATTGTTGTCTTTACCTCGTGCGCTTGAATCTGTCGATGCTGCGATCGGTTATGTCTTGCAATTTGATGCAGGTAAAATACCACGCAGTAAAGGTATTTATTTCCCACCTGCGCCTCGAACTTTTGCATCTCGCTTAGTTGTTGCAACCGATAAGTTGAATGATCCAAAAGTGCAAACATTACAGAAAATATTTGCAGACCCTCGTTTAGCTGAATTTCTGAAAACAACAGATGACCCTTCCGTTAAAGGTGTTTTAACGCCCGTTTCATCACAATAATATTTCCCTTTCGATAATAAAGTCACATAATGTGGCTTTATTTTTATAATAAGCATATAAATATTATTTTGTGATTTAAATTTCAAAAAATAATATATGCTGGATATCTTATTTTAAATTTATAATCAAGAAAGCTATCAAGAATAGGGTTTGAAAAACTCCTTTTGTTTATAGAACAACACCTGTTAAACAAAATAAGCCACCAAAAATACAGCAATAAATTGATCAAAAAATAATAATTTTAAATTTCAATGATTTAAATTTGGCATGGAAATTGAAATATAAAAGTTACGGCAATACAAAAGATGGTTTAAAAATGTTTCATTATCCTAAAAAGATTAGACTGTTTATACAATCAAATCCTTTATCCATACTCTCTCTCCTTAGTATAAGTAGACTTTCAGGTACACAAGTAAATATTCAATCTGTCTGTAATTACTATGTAAATGGCTTAAGTAATACAGGCGGATAAATAGCTATAAGATACTTAATCTTTATCAAAAATATTGAATGATGGTTTTTAGCTATTTTGTCTTACACCTGAACAGACATTACAAGCCAACATAATAAATTAACTATTGATTTACGTAAAAATTTTGACGCTTAGAAAGTCATAAATTGAATTAATTTATTGAAACAGGAGTAATTTCATGACCAATGAACAGATTAAACAGAGTGAACAATATCAAGTCACAACCCCCGATGACGTATCAAAATTAATCTCTAAGTTTGCAGGATCAGGCAAATCAAATAAAGTAATTTGGTTAGCATTAATTGGTGTTTTCATTGATGCCTATGACTTAACCACACTGTCGTTTGGGATAGAACAAGTCATTGCAGAATTTTCACTCACACCGATTATGACGGGTGTGGTTGCTTCCGCCATTGTGGTCGGCACAATTGTTGGCAATATTATTGGCGGTTGGTTAACAGATAAAATCGGGCGATATCGGGTATTTATGGCCGATATGGTGCTTTTCGTTATTGCTGCAATTGTGGCAGGTCTGGCACCGAATGTCTGGGTATTGATTTTGGCGCGATTCATTATGGGCATTAGTGTCGGAATTGACCTTCCTGTCGCAATGTCGTATTTGTCTGAATTTTCTAAATTTAATGGTAAATCGAATAAGGCCGCACGTTTGGCAGCTTGGTGCCCAATGTGGTATGCAGCATCGAGCGTCTGCTTTGCAATTGTCTTGGCATTATACTTTTTATTACCACCAGAACATGCCAACTGGTTATGGCGGGGTTCTTTAATTTTTGGTGCTGTACCTGCACTACTAATCATTTTTATTCGAAGTAAATACTTAACAGAATCTCCAATTTGGCTCGCCAATCAAGGTGATTTACAAGGGGCGGTGAAGATTTTAAACGAATCTTACGATATCCCTGCAGTTGCCAAAATCGCAAAAATTGAAAAAACTGTTCAAGCGCAGCAACCGAAACTACAAGAAGGTTTTGGTGTGTTATTTAATAAAACCTATCTGCCCCGTACTATTGTCGCAATTGTCATTCATATCTCTGTCGCTTTTCAATACACCACCATTGCTTTCTTCCTACCCTCTATTCTCACGCGTTTTCTACACACCGATACCTTAACAACCATTACCACCACACTGGGACTAAATCTGTTATTTGCATTTACAGGTGGATTATTGGGTATATTTGTCGCCAGCCGATTTAAATCGCGACACGTCTTACTAATTGGTTTCTTGTTGCAATTTCTCTCTTTAATTGCATTGGCAATAATTGGTGAGCCAAGTAGTCCACTCTTACTGTATAGCGTCATCCTGTTACTGGGTTTATGGCTTTTCGCCGAAGGATTTGGTCCTGGTGCGCAAATGATGGTGTATCCAACCATGTCCTATCCTGCTTCTATTCGTGGTGTAGGCGTTGGTTTTCATCGCGCGGTTTCTGGTGTAGGCAATGCAGCTGCGTTGTTTTTATTGCCGATCTGGATGGCCAATTATAAAACCGATGTGTATTTAATTATTGGTGCATTTGCCGTTGTGCCACTGATTGTGATTGGATTCCTAATTAAGTTTGAACCCACTGCACAAGATGTCGATGCGATTACCCATGAGGATAATCCAGCTGATTTTATTGAAACTGGGCTAAAGAATGTCTAAATCATGGTGTGATTTATAAAAAATGTGAACTGGTTATTTGACCAGTTCACTTAAACTATAAAAAAATATCGGATGTTGAGTGACAACTTTATTTTAATCATAGCTACTATTTTAATGCGTTTCTGATATACAAAAAATCAATGTATATCTTAAAACCGATTCTTCACATTGCTGTTTCCCACACTTACTCCAAATATTGGAATTGTGCCATATACGCCAATAATCGCGTCTTGAGCGAGTCTGGAATCGCTTGTTTTTTAAAATTTTCAGGCGCTACAATCACAACCACACTTTTACCCACTGCAACGCGCTGTTGCTGTTGTTCACTCCAGACCTCGTACAACAGGGTAAAACTGGTATTCCCTACATGCGTAACATAACAACGGGTGGTGAGTGTATCTGGATAAACCACAGGTCGCCTGTATTCACACTCATTTTTTAAAATGACGCTATACAGTTTTATCTCAAAGAAATTGAATTGCCCTAAAAATGCAATCCTTGCATCTTCAAAATAGCGAAAGTAATGGACATTGTTTAAATGACCAAAGGCATCCATTTCTCCCCAGAAAATTGGACGGCGAACTTCTAACAATTTTAATTGATCAGTCACGGTACAACCCACCATTCACATGAATATTTTCATCGCTAATATACCAAGTACCAGAACGACATCAGCATATCATCACCTACACTTAATCTGGCTGTCCTAAGTTTTTTAACGGTGTACGATGAATCATCATATCGCGTTTTTTATCAGGTATGTCTTGTATTATTGTCGCATCAGTCACTGCGAGAAGTAGGATTGCTATGGGTTAGAAGGGATTGCCAGAATACAAGTTCTATTAATTTAAAAATAAAATTAATTCAATAGATATCTCATGCACAAATCGTGACTTTAGCAAGTCTAGAAATAAAAAACTTACTCGTTATTCACCTCAAAAATTTTCAAAACAAATGATCTGTCGTGTTTTATATTCAGGATAGTTTATTTCTATATTTTTTATTATTTTTCAAAGAATTAAATAATTGAATAAGCGCTATTAATAAAAATATAGAAGAACAAAAAAACAGCCAGATAATATCAAACTTTGATATGATTCCTGCTCCCAAAATTGAGCCAAGGCCTATTGAATAATTTAAAATTGCAGAATTAAAAGCAGCCATGATTGCCGAACTCTTATTCGAGACAACAACAACCCATGTTTGCAAACTCGTAAAAAGTATAGATATCGAAACACCCCATAGAAAAATTAGCAATAAATAACCATAAAAAGATATTTCATTTCCAATGTAATATATTAAAAATAAAGAAGAAATCATTAAAAATAAAAAAATAAATGTCATTTTAGCAATATATTTATTCATAAATTTCATTGTTATTATATTTCCAAAAATTCCCGAAACACCAAAGATTAAAAAAACCATTAACAAATGACTGTTAGAAAAAAAACTTAACTGCCTTACATAGGGTTCAATATAAGTATATGAACAGAAATGAGCAGTAGATACCATAGCTGTAACAGCTATAAGAGACCATGCAAACTTATTTTTTAATAAATTTTTAAGTACAATTGGCTCATTTTCAATTTCAGTATTAATATTAGGAATGAAAAAAATAATGAGTAATAGACAAAGAATACAACATAATGAAATCAGTGAAAAAGATAGCTGCCAATTCAATTGATTACCGATATAATTCAATATAGGTAATCCAGTAATAGTAGCAATTGGGATACTAGAAAAAATAATTGATGAAGCAATGCTTCTATTTTCTACTTCTACCAATTTTATGGAAAAATCTACAACAACTGCCCAAAAAATACCATGACCAACAGCACATAAGAATCTAAAAATAAAAAACTCAATAATATTATCTGAGTATAAAATGGCTGTGTTTCCGATAAATAATAAAATAAAAATCACAATAAATAATACTTTTCGATTAAATTTATTAAAAATAAGAGAGAAAAGCAAACCAAATGTAGCTCCTGCTATAGCATAAATTGATACCGATAACCCGATAACATTAGGTTCAGTCTTTAAAGTTTTTGCGATATTACTTAATAAACTTATAGGTGCAAACTCAGCCAATATCATCAAAAAAGCACAAAAACCTAAAGCGAATATTGGTTTTAACTCTCTTATCTTCATTATGAAAGACCTATAGCTGGATTATATTTTCGTCATCCTTATATATTTCTCCCACCTATAATTCCCATGGTACTCGATTATAGAATGGCATATAACTTTATCAAATCTTTAATAAGATCATTTTATAGTTCAGCATCATGTGATTCAACCTGAATTCTAAATACGTTTCCTTTAAAATACATAAGTAAAAAACCGAGTTCATGACGTAACTCGGTTCTAAATAAAATACTGCCAATCTATTTCAGCAAGACACCTTTAAAACACCTACCCAAACACATCTGGGTCTGGCCCAACGCGTCCATCTGCTTGGTCAAGTTGTGCAATGTGCTCTAAATCGGTCGGATCCAGTTCGAAATTAAATACATCAAAATTTTCTTTAATACGACTAGACGTTACTGTTTTAGGAATCAGAATAAGATCATTTTGCAAATGCCAACGGATAATCACTTGTGCAGGGGTTTTGTTATGTTTCAATGCAATACTTTTGATGACTTCATCATCAATTGCTTTGTTCTGCGCCAATGGACTCCATGACTGCGTTTGAATGTTCAGCTCTTTATTCACTGCACGCAAAGGACGTTGCTGAAAATAGGGATGAATTTCAATTTGGTTCAGCGCAGGTGCAACACCAGTTTCATCAATTAAGCGTTTCAGATGCGCTTCATGAAAATTAGAAACGCCAATGGAACGTGTCAGTCCTTTTTCTTGCAACTTAATCAAAGTTTGCCATGTTTCCAGATATTTAT
>JASGGM010000101.1:0-8308 GCA_047605045.1 Acinetobacter sp.
GATTTAAAGCCATAATCTTGGCTTCAAATGTCATGACAGGTTTTATGTCTAAATCGGCAACACTTTTATGTGCAAAAGGTGATGCACCATATAACATAATACCTGGACGTACATAGTCAAACTGTAACTCTGGCCATCTAAAAATTGCAGCAGAATTACAGCAAGAACATAAAATAGGTGTACAGGCTTCTCGTACTTGTAAGAATTGCTGTTTTTGTTGTTCGTTTAGTGGATGGCCATCGACATCGGCATTTGCGAAATGCATAGACAATACGCATTCAAATCCTTCATGTTTTAACTTTTGAATGACTTCAATAATTTCATGCACTTTGAAGCCTAAACGATTCATACCACTATTGAGTTTGACCCAAACCTTGAGATTCTTTTCTAAATATTCAGCTTTAAATTGATAGAGCCAATCCAATTGTTGCTGATGATGAATCATGCATTCAAATTGATTATTGACAGCGATCTGCATTTCATCTGCACTAAAAATGCCTTCAACTAAAGTAATGGGTTGAGTGAATCCAAGTTGGCGAATTTCAAGTGCTTCTTCAAGGCAGGCAACACCAAACGCATCGGTTTGAGCCAATGCGGAAAGACAATTTTCCACTCCGTGACCATAGGCATTGGCTTTGACCATACTAATAATCTTGGCTTTAGGTGCCAGTTGCTTAACACGATTGAAGTTATATCGCAGTGCTTCTTGATTAATTGTGATCGTTGTTTGGCGCACCTTGAACTCCTCGATTATTCGTTATCATCAAATTGGTTGTAATACTCAGGGGAGAGATTACTAAAACGAGTATATTGTCCTTCAAAAGCTAAACGTACAGTACCAATAGGACCATTACGCTGTTTACCAATAATGATTTCGGCAGTTCCCGCCTCTTTAGACTCCTTATTGTAGACTTCATCACGATAAATAAACATGATTAAGTCAGCATCCTGCTCGATTGCTCCCGATTCACGTAAATCTGACATCACAGGGCGTTTATTCGGGCGGTTTTCCAAACTTCGGTTAAGCTGGGATAAGGCAATGACAGGACAGTTCATTTCCTTCGCAAGTGCTTTTAAGCTACGAGAAATTTCACCAATTTCACCAACACGGTTATCACCCATACCAGGTACTTTCATGAGTTGAAGATAATCGACCATGATGCAACCCAGTTTGCCACCGTGTTGTTTGGCGACACGTCTTGCACGTGCACGTAATTCAGTAGGTGGAAGGGCAGAGGAATCGTCAATATACAGATGTTTTTCTTGCAATTGAAGAATCGTTCCAGTGACTTTAGACCATTCATCACTGTCCAATTTACCTGAACGTAGATGTCCTTGATGGACTTTGCCATAAGAAGAGATTAATCGCATCGCGATGGAATCCGCTGGCATTTCCATCGAAAAAACCAGTGCTGGAAGGTCGCAATTAAACAATACACTTTCAACTAAATTCATGGCAAATGTGGTTTTACCCATTGAAGGACGAGCAGCAACAATAATCATATCGCCACCTTGCATTCCCGAAGTTTTGTTGTCCAGTTCAACAAAGCCCGTCGTTAAACCCGTAATGTTACCTTCAAGTTGGGAAAGTTCACTTAATTTATTAAATACATTGGAAACAACAGCGGTAATTGGTTGTGGCCCAGCATTTTTCTTATTGTTATTATGTTGCTCTGCAATTGAGAAAATCGTTGTTTCAGCTAAGTCTAAAATCTCACCAACATTACGTCCTTTTGTATCATAAGCATTTTGCAGAATTTCACTACTGGCTTTGATCATACTGCGTAGTGTGGCAAACTCTCGAATTTTGGTTGCATAAGTCTCTAAATTATAAAAACTTGCAGGAGAGTCTGACATTAATTGCATGAGATAGTCTTCGCCACCAACAGCATCTAATAAGCTTTGTTTAACTAACCAATCGTTAACTAAAACAGCATCATAAGGCGAGTTTTCTTGTGCTAACTTTTCAATTGCGCGATATATATATTTATGACGAGTCGCATAGAAGTCATTTTCATTCAGAATATCACTGACTTGCTCATAAGATTCTGCAACGGTCATAAGTGCAGCGAGAACTGCTTGCTCGATGGATAGGTTGTGTGGAGGGGTACGAAATTCTTTAAGTTGAGATGATTCCGTATTATTCTTATCCGTAGCGGTGGCATTTTTGGCAACTTTGACATTCGCCTGAGACATAGAAAACCTTATAAGTGATAGCAGGAGGTAAAAACAAGATGATGTTCTATCTTAAAACAAAAGCGTAAAAGTACATAATCTTATTAACAATATAAATTGCCAGATAAATCTAAAAAAACAATAGGCATCATTAAATTGCCTGTCATTTCGTCAGATACGAATTATTTGGAATACACAATAAAATAGATATTGAAATAGACAGATTAGCATTAGACATAGGCATAAAAAAAGAGCATGTTAAAAAACATGCTCTTTTTAAGTGCAGCAGATTATTCAGAAACAATAGTAACTAAAACTTCTGCAACAACATCATGGTGCAATTGAATTGCGATGTTGAATTCGCCAGTATGACGAAGTGCACCGTTTGGAAGACGAACTTCTGCACGGTCTACAACAAGACCAGCATTTGTTAAAGCGTCTGCGATATCACGTGTACCGATAGAACCAAATAGTTTACCTTCATCACCAGCTTTTGCAGTGATTACGATGTTAACTTCGTTCAATTGATCAGCACGAGCTTGAGCAGCAGCTAAAATTTCAGCTTCTTGTTTTTCAAGTTCAGCACGACGAGCTTCAAAAGCTGAAGTGTTTGCTTCAGTTGCAGCAACAGCCTTACCTTGTGGGATAAGGAAGTTACGACCGTAACCTGCTTTAACTGAAACTTTGTCACCTAGTTTACCTAGGTTCTTAATGCGTTGTAATAAGATAACGTCCACAGCTCACCTCACTTACTTATGGTTGTCAGTGTACGGAATCAAAGACAAATAGCGAGCTTGTTTGATAGCAAGTGCCAATTGACGTTGATAACGAGCTTTAGTACCTGTAATACGGCTAGGAACAATCTTGCCGTTTTCAGTGATGTACTGTTTTAAAGTGTCGATATCTTTGTAGTCGATGTACGCAACATTCTCAGCTGTAAAGCGGCAGAACTTGCGACGACGGTAAAAACGTGCCATTGATGTTCTCCTTATTACGCGTCAATAGATTCTTGATTAACTTGTTGCGCTTCTTCACGTTGAGCTTTACGCGCACGTTTTTCTTCAGCACTTTTTGCTAATAAAGATTCTTCAGTAATTGCGTGTTCACGACGGATGATAAGGTTACGAATAATTGCATCGTTATAACGGAACAATTCTTCTAATTCATCAAGAGTCGTTTGGCTACATTCAACATTCATTAAAATGTAGTGAGCTTTATGAATTTTATTAATTGGGTAAGCCAATTGACGACGGCCCCAATCTTCTAAGCGGTGAATTTGACCTTCAGCTTCTTTAATTTGAGAGATATAGCGTTCAACCATACCCACAACTTGATCGCTTTGATCTGGGTGTACTAAAAGTACGATTTCGTAATGACGCATTGTCAGCTCCTTACGGTTTAGACAGCCCCCAAAAAATAGTTTTGGAAGCAAGGAGTCACAATCTAAGATTGTGTCGCAAAATTGCGAAGGCTGAATTTTATAGTGTTTGTCTGAAAAACTCAAGAATTATTCAGAATTTAAAAGATTGTAGCAGGGGATAAAAGTAAAAGGGTTGATAAAAATAGAGTGCGTACACTCTATCTTGTATCAAAAAATTGGAAAATGTGGGGCAGGGCTTTGATAGCTAAAACTAAAACTAATGCTTAATAAAGTAATTAAGATGACTGAATATAAGAAATAGCGTTTTGCCCATGCTTGATCATCTTTGGTTGTGAAGCCAATAATTGATAAATAAACCCAATATCCGCATAGCGCATTAAATGTAATGAGGAAGAAAATATTGGTATAGCCAAAACAGTACAACCCATTCAGCACTGCTGCAAAAAGAATAACGTAAATTAGACTTTCAACTTTGGTCCGTAGGATTGAGCGAGCTACAGGCAAGATGGGAATACACGCACGTTCATAATCTTCAAATCGGTAAATAGCAATACCCCATGAGTGTGGCATTTGCCAAATCCCATAAGCAAGGAAGACTAATAATGCTGCCATATCAAACTGATTTGCAACAGCTGTGTATCCAATCACTGGTGGACATGCACCTGAAATACTGCCAATAAGTGTTTGATGAATAGACATGCGTTTAGACCACAAGCTATACAAACACACATAGACAACAAAGCCAAGAATGGCGAATCCAGTTGCATAGGCATTGACAAAGCACCATAAAATAGTCAAACCCAGAACACCCAATATAGTCGCAAAGATTAATGCGGCTTGTGGAGAAATGGTTTTTTGAACTAACGCACGTTTCTGAGTGCGCTCCATTTTAGGGTCAATGTCTTGGTCAATTAAGTTGTTGACAACACAACCTGAGGCAACAACCAGTGTTGTACCTAAGAGTGTAAGGAAGAGGAGAAGGAAATCTATCGAGCCTTGGGCGGCTAAAAAGAAGCCACCCAAAGTGGTAACAAAGTTACCGAAAAGAATCCCTGGTTTAGTCAGGAATAAGTATTTTTTCAGCATGACAACCAGTTTAGATCATCATGTTGAAGTGTAGATAGTTCATTACCCAAACAGAACCAATTAACAAAATTGCGATGGTTAAGATGGTGTAGATAAATGCGATCACGCTCCAGCGTTGTTCTTCTGACGAATTCATGTGTAAGAAGAAAATAAGCTGTACAAGCACTTGCACAATAGCAGTAATTCCGATGACAGAAAGGAGTAAACCACGTCCAAATCCACCACTCATCACCATCCCAAATGGGATGATGGTGAGAATGATCGATAGGATAAAGCCAAGGGTATATTGTTTGATATTGCCGTGTGACGCATCTGATGAATGATGATCATGACTCATGAGATAGCTCCCATTAAGTAAACTACACTAAATACACAGATCCATACGATATCAAGGAAATGCCAGAATAGGCTTAGACAAGCTAAACGGCGTGTATTTGGTAGTGTTAAGCCATTTTTCTTGATTTGGTAGATTAAAACCAGCATCCACACTAGACCAGAAGTCACGTGGATACCATGCGTACCAACCAATGTAAAGAATGAGGATAAGAAAGCACTGGTGCTTGGTCCATATCCTTCATGAACTAAATGATGAAATTCATAAAGCTCTAGTCCAATGAATGATGCACCAAATAACCAAGTGATCACTAACCAAGCAATTACACCATTCACGTTATTTTTATAACGTGCTAGTACAGCAAAACCAAATGTCACTGAAGAAATAAGGAGTGCAAAGGTTTCAGTTAGAACAAAACCTAGAGACTCACCAAATAATTCATGTGCAGATGGTGTACCTGCTGGTACATGGGTATGTAACACAGTATAAGCGATGAAGAGTGTACCAAAAAGTACAAGGTCACTCATCAAGTAAGTCCAAAAACCAAAGACAGTGATATCAGTATCATCGTGGTGATGATGATCATCATGCCCATGGTCGTTGTGATGAAGTACTTCAGCCATTGTCTTAGTCCTTCTTCAAGTGTTTTTCAAGGATCGCAAAGCGTTCATTTTCAATACGCTCAACTTCAGCAGCTGGTACGTAGTAATCCACTTTTTTCGTGAAAGAAGTAACGATAAGTGAGATAACAGCAGCTAAGAAGGATGCAATGACCAACCACCAAATGTGCCACACTAATGCAAAGCCCATTACAGTAATAAACATTGCCATCGCAAAACCAGCAACGCGGTTTGTTGGCATATGAATATCTTCATAATGTGTTGGTTTTACATATGCTACACCATTCTCTTTGTCTAACCAGAAACGGTCGATGTGTTCGCCATCTGGAAGATATGCAAAGTTGTAGAAAGGCGCAGGAGATGAGGTTGCCCATTCAAGTGTACGTGCATCCCAAGGATCGCCTGTGTAGTCAATATTGTCATTACGTTGTAAGAAACCAACGACAATTTGCATAACGAAACAGAAAATACCGATTGCGACGAGCACTGCACCAAACATTGCGATTGCAATATACGGGTCCCACTCTGGGTTGTCGTAAGTATTCAAACGACGTGTCATACCCATGAAACCAAGAATATACAGTGGCATGAATGCAAAGTAGAAACCAAGGAACCAGAACCAGAAAGATGCTTTACCCCAAGTTTCGTTTAATCTCCAGCCAAACATTTTTGGCCACCAGAAAATGATCCCAGCAAATAGACCAAATACAACACCACCAATAATAACGTTATGGAAGTGAGCAATAAGGAATAGAGAGTTGTGAACTAGGAAGTCCGCAGGTGGAACTGCCATCAGTACGCCAGTTAGACCGCCAATGCCGAAGGTTACAAGGAAACCAAGCGTCCAAAGCATAGGTGTAGTAAAGGTAATGCGACCTTTATACATCGTGAATAACCAAGAGAACATTTTCACGCCTGTTGGAATCGCAATAATCATGGTCATAATACCAAAGAACGCATTTACATTTGCGCCTGCACCCATTGTAAAGAAATGGTGCAACCATACGATTAACGACAGTACAGCAATAGCAGCGGTCGCATAGACCATGGTTTTATAACCAAATAATGCTTTGCGAGAGAATACTGGAACAACTTCTGAATACACACCAAAAGCTGGTAATACCAAGATATATACTTCAGGATGGCCCCATGTCCAAATCATGTTCACATACAGCATTGGACTACCGCCAAGCTCGTTTGTGAAGAAATGGAAACCAAAGTAACGGTCAAGGGTAAGCAATGCAAGCGTAGCAGTTAAGACAGGGAATGTCGCAACGATAAGTACGCAAGTAAATAATGCTGTCCAAGTGAAGATTGGCATATCCATCAATTTCATGCCAGGCGCACGCATTTTAATGATGGTCACAAAGAAGTTCACACCTGTTAAGAGCGTACCTAGTCCTGAAATCTGTAAGGACCAAATATAATAATCGACACCGACACCAGGAGAGTACTGAATACCAGACAAAGGAGGGTATGCCAACCAGCCTGTTGCAGCGAACTCACCAAGAACAAGTGAAGCCATTACTAAACCAGCAGAACCAGCAAAAGCCCAGAAGCTGAAAGAGTTCAACAATGGGAATGCAACGTCACGTGCACCGATTTGTAAAGGAACAACAATGTTAAATAAACCTACAACTAGCCCCATTGCTACGAAGAAGATCATGATCACGCCATGAGCGGTGAAGATCTGATCGTAATGGTCTGGGTGTAAGTAACCTTCACCGCCACCACGTGCAAGGAATAATTGTAAACGCATCATAAACGCATCGGCGAAGCCACGAAGTAGCATTACAACGGATACGAAGATGTACATGATACCAATTTTTTTATGGTCTACAGACGTAAACCATTCTTTCCAAAGGTAACCCCATTTTTTGAAATAGGTGATACCTGCAAGAACAGCAATGGCGCCAACGATCATAATAGCCATGGTAACCAGTACGATTGGCTCTTTCGGAATGGCAGTCCATCCCAGTTTACCTAATAGTAAGTCCATGTCTTATTCCCCTGCGGCAGCTTCGTGTTGCATGTTGGCATGAGAAGCATTTTGCTCTTTACCATGATAATTGCTCATATACTTGTCAATGACTTTCTTAAACAAATCTGGTTCAACCGTAGCATAATACGTTACTGGATGTGGCTTAGTTGGATAAGGTCCTGCACGTTCAGCTTCTTCTGCAATTGCTTTTTGTTCAGGTGTTTTTGCATCGACTACCATAGCTTCGATTTGGTGTTTAGAACGTTCACCATCACGTAGCGCTTGTAAACCAGCAAAATCTAAAGATTCTTTTTGAACGGCTTTATCGTTCACATCTGAACCTTTACCTGCCTTAACATCAGCAACCCATTTATCAAAATCGGCTTGTGTAACACTGTGTGCTTTAAAATGCATTTGAGAGAAGCCATAACCGCTATAGTTTGCAGAGAAACCACGGAATTCACCAGGAGCGTCTGCTAAAACATGTAGGTGGGTTTGCATACCTGCCATTGCATAAATTTGACCTGCCAACTGAGGAATGAAGAATGAGTTCATTGTAAAGTCAGAGGTAATGTGGAAGTGCACCGGTGTCTGTTCAGGGAAACGGATTTCATTAACAGTTGCGATTTGTTGCTCAGGATAAACAAATACCCATTTGTAAGGCTCTGCAATGACTTGAATATCGACAGGTTTCTTAGATGATTCTGCATCAAGAGGGCGATATGGGTCAT